>CAZOBN010000015.1:0-14245 GCA_964577835.1 uncultured Rhizobiaceae bacterium | reverse complement strand
CTGCGGCCGCTGCGCGACGACACGCTGGCGGCGCTGCTCACCCGGCACAAGCCGGATCTGGCGCCCAACGAGCGGGCGGCCCTGCTGGGCATCGCCGACGGCAGCATCGGCCGCGCCCTGCGCTTGGCGGAGGAGGGCGGCGTCCCGCTCTACCGCGAGATGGTCGGACTGCTGAGCCATTTGCCGGACCTCGATATCGGAGCCGTCCATGCCTTCGGCGACAAGCTGGCGCGCGCCAATGCGGTGGGCACCTACAACCTGTTCACCGAATTGCTGCGCTGGTGGCTCGCCCGCATGGTGCGCAACGGTGTGGCCGGACGGGGCGAGGACGAAATCGTGCCCGGCGAGGCGACCCTCATGCGCCGGCTCGGCGCCACCCGCAGCCTTGATCAATGGGTGGAGGTATGGGAAAAGATCGCCCATCTGTTCACCCGCGCCACCAGCGTCAATCTCGACCGCAAGCAGACCGTGCTGTCGGCGCTGTTGACCCTGCAAGCCTCGGCGCGCGGCTAATCCCGTGAAATCCTGATGTCCGGCCCGAAGCGCTACTATCTGACCACGCCGATCTATTACGTCAACGACGTGCCCCATATCGGGCACGCCTATACGACGCTGGCTTGCGACGCGCTCGCGCGCTTCAAGCGGCTCGACGGCTACGACGTGAAGTTCCTCACCGGCACCGACGAGCATGGCCAGAAGGTCGAGAAGGCGGCGGCGGCGGCCGGCATGACGCCACAGGCCTTCGCCGACATGAACGCGGCGAACTTCTTCAACCTCGCCAGGCTGATGGGCTTCAGCAACGACGATTTCATCCGCACCACCGAGCCACGCCACGTCAAGGCGGCGCAGCATCTGTGGCGGGAGATGGAGAAGCGCGGCCATATCTATCTCGGCAGCTATTCCGGCTGGTACGCGACGCGCGACGAAGCCTTCTACGGCGAGAGCGAGCTGACGGTCGGATCGAACGGCAAGAAGCTGGCGCCGACCGGCGCCGAGGTCGAATGGGTCGAGGAGCCGAGCTACTTCTTCGACCTGTCGAAATGGCAGGACAAGCTGCTCGGTTTCTACGCGAAGCATCCGGATTTCGTGCTGCCGGCGACGCGCTACAACGAGGTCAAGCGTTTCGTCGAAGGCGGCTTGCAGGACCTGTCGATCTCGCGCACCAGCTTCAAGTGGGGCATCCCGGTGCCGGGCGACGAGAAGCATGTGATGTATGTCTGGCTCGACGCGCTGAGCAACTACATCACCGCGATCGGCTATCCCGATATTCAGTCGCCCGACTTCCGGAAATTCTGGCCCGCCGATCTGCACATGGTCGGCAAGGACATTCTGCGCTTCCATGCGGTCTATTGGCCGGCCTTCCTGATGGCCGCCGACATCGCGCCGCCGCACCGCGTGTTCGCGCACGGCTGGTGGACCAATGAAGGCCAGAAGATATCCAAGTCGCTCGGCAATGTCATCGACCCGGTCAAGCTGGTGGAAACCTACGGGCTCGATCCGGTGCGCTATTTCCTGCTGCGCGAAGTGCCGTTCGGCAATGACGGCGACTTCTCCCACCGCGCCATCGTCAACCGGCTCAACGGCGATCTCGCCAACGCGTTCGGCAATCTGGTCCAGCGCACGCTGAGCCAGATCGCCAAGAACTGCGAGGGCAGGGTGCCGGCGCCCGGCGACTTCAGCGCCGAGGACCAGGCGCTGCTCGCCGAGGCGCGCGGGCTGATCGGGGCCCTGCGCGGCTTCCTCGAGCGTCAAGCCTTCCATGAGGCATTCGACGCCATCTGGACGGTGGTGCGCTCCGCCAACGGCTATGTCGACGCCCAGGCGCCGTGGGCGCTGCGCAAGACCGACCCGGCGCGCATGGCGACGGTCTTATATGCGTTAGGGGAGACGATCCGGCATCTCGCCACGGTGATCCAGCCGTTCACCCCGGAGGCCGCCGGCAAAATCCTCGACCAACTGGCCGTGCCGAGCGACAGGCGCCACTTCGGGGCGCTCGAGCCCGGCCACGAGCTCGCGCCCGGCACCGCGCTGCCGCCGCCCGCCGGCGTCTTCCCACGTTTCGCCGAAGCGAAAGTATAACCCTCCGCTATCGCCCTCTGAGCATTGGCGCGAGTATCCGCGACGACATTCAGACTCTACTCGGCAAAGCGATTGCCACGGCCAATATTGCATGTCGCGCACAGGGTCCGCAGATTGTCTTCTCGGGTCTTGCCGCCTCGCGACCACGGAACGAGGTGGTCGACATGTAGCACGCACTCGGCGTTCCGAGCGGGATGGTCGCCGCATAGTACGCACTTGAAGCGGTCGCGATGTAGCACGCGAAAGCGCAGGCCAAGACGGATGTCGCGGCTTTCTTCGGGTGAGTGGGGTGCCTGCGGCGGCGCTGGCCCGGAAGCGGATGTCTTCACCTCGCTTTTCTCAAGCGCTGGCTCAAGCTCGCCATCGCAATTGACGCGCTCCACGAAGGCCGCCAGCGCCTTGTTCCACGTCTTGAAGCGCTTGACGTACGCCTTGCCCCCAACCTGCGATGGCGGCAATCCCATCTCAATGTACTTCGGCGGCCGGCGGTAGTACGTCCAAACGATCAGCAGATTGGCGAAGCACTCCTCATCGGTGTATCGGCGGCCCAGGATCGTAGCTGTCAACCCAGCTGCCTCGAACGCCGCCCGAGATGTTCCCCACCGTCGTCTCAACGTCTCGCCCGAAAATGGTAGATGCTCTTGGACATCCTCGACGGTCAGTTCAGCCTTTCCCAAACCTGCCGCCAGGGCTTGCAGTGCCTGTATTACTTCATCGTCCGACATGTGGCGGGATGCGTGTGCGCCTCTGGCCCTCACTACCTCGCTGGAACGGTTGCCAAGACCTGCAGCCCGGAGAGCATCAGCCCATGTGCCCCAGCGACGGTAATAAACCTTCCTCCCGACGCGCGCGTGCTTGGCAAATGCGGAAACCGTCAGCGCATCGCCGGCGGGTACCAGCGCCGCCACCCTCCGCAACTCAGCCAGGATCGCTTCATCCGTATATTCCGGAAGGCGGCGAAGTTTGAAAACAAGGCGTTCGGAATTTTTCATCATGCCATTTGAGCACTTTTGTAGACCAAGTTTACATAAACCGTATAGCGGGTTGGCTCCGATTAGGAAGGCGAGATAAAAGTGTCTCGCCAGTCGTCATCCAAGGCACTGAATGGCTTGTCTTTCGCTGTGCCATGCGGTCGGGTCGCGTACCGCCTTCGCAGAATTATTAACGATTTCAATTTAGGCGCTCAGCGGATTTTGCTCCGGTCAGAGCGGGCGGGTCTGCGCCCGGGCGTCACGGCTGGCGCGGTCCGCCCTGCCATCGCCTTTCGTGACGGCCCGCGGAAAGCCCTGGTCTGGAAGCCCCTGCCATGCTAGGTTACATGTAACTTACGCAGGAGATTGGCCATGGTTGCCGCCACCCCATCCGACTCGTCGCGCGAGAAGGTGCGCAAGCATCGCGAACGCTTGCGTCGTCACGGTTTGCGCCCGATCCAGATCTGGGTGCCGGATGTAAGCGCGCGCGCATTCAAGTCAGCGGCGCATCGCCAGTCGCTGGCCGTCGCCGCCAGCGCCCATGCCAACGCGGATCAGGCGTTTATCGATGCGGTGTCCGATTCGGGCGATGAATGAGGCGAGGCGATATCTGGACGGTTTCGGGCGGCAAGGACTATGCGGGCAAGCCGCGCCCCGCCGTCATCGTACAGGATGACAGCTTCGACGGGACGGATTCGATCGCCATCTGCGCCTTCACCAGCGACGAAACCGAAGCGCCGCTGTTTCGTCTTCCGGTCGAGCCAAACGAGCGCAACGGCTTGAGCGTCACCTGCCGCATGATGGTGGACAAGATCACCACCGTCCCCAAATCCAAGCTTGGAGTTCACATCGGCAGATTGGACGACGAGGACATCCTACGACTCAATCGGGCGATGCTCGTGTTCCTCGGACTGGCGGTTTCACCACGGGCCAAGCCGAAGACGTGAGAAGGCACTGGCGACGCGCGGCATCTCTACCGTTCTGGCATTCGCAAGCGCGGCCGGTCCTGGCGACCTCACCTGGGCCATTCGATCGGGACAATCCGTCCACTCTGGCCTGCAACCCGGCAACGCGTTGCCGCCGCCATTCGGCGTCTTCCCGCGCTTTGCCGAAGCCAAAGCTTAATCCTTCGGAGTCTACGGACTCCCCCGCATACCCCAGATGCCCTGCCGATTGCGCTTTGAGCGGCGCAGAGGCGTTTGCTATCGTAACGAAAAGCAAAACACTGGACGCCGAAAATGGCGCCAATCCACGGGGGGTTTTATCATGCGTGCTCTGCCGCGTTGCCTGCTCGCTGCCCTGACGGCGGCCTCCGCCGTCTTTGCGCTCATGGCGCAGGCGGAGGCCCAGCAGTCGTTCTACAAGGGCAAGACCATCCGCGTGATCATCGGCTACGGAACCGGCGGGGGTTACGACACCTATGCCCGCCTGCTGACCAAGCACATGGGCAAGCATATTCCCGGCAACCCGAGCGTCGTGCCGCAGAACATGCCGGGCGCCGGCAGCACCGCGGCCGCCAATCACATCTTCAACGTGGCGCCGAAGGACGGCACCGCGTTCGGCACCTTCGCGCGCGGTCTGCCATTGAGCGGCCTGATCGATCCCGGCAACAAGGCGATCAAGTTCAAGCCGGAGAAGTTCACCTGGCTCGGCAGCTCGTCGAGCTACCAGGACGATGCCTATCTGCTGCTGGTGCGCTCCGACCTGCCGATCAGGACGGTCGACGATCTGCGCGGCGCGAATGCCAAGCAGATGGTGCTCGCGGCGACCAACGCGGGATCGACCTCCTACGACGTGCCGGTACAATTGCTCGAGGTGCTCGGTCTCAAGCTCAAGGTCATTCACGGCTATCCGGACGGCGCCTCGATGTCGCTCGCCGTCCAGCGGCACGAGGTCGATGGCCGCATGATCGGCCTGTCGTCGATCCAGGCGACGCAGCCGGAGTGGCTCGGCGACAACGGCTTCATGCGCCCGCTGCTGCAATTCGGCCGGCGCACCCGCCACGCGCTGGTCAAGACCATCCCGACCGCGCGCGAACTCGCCACCGGGCCGGAGAACGCGGCGCTCATCGAACTTTTGGAGATGCCGTTCTTCCTGGCGCGTCCCTATGCGGCGCCGCCGGGGGTTCCGGCCGACCGCGCCGCCATCCTCGTGAAAGCCTTCATGGCGACCCACAAGGACAAGGAGTATCTTGCCGACGCCAGGAAGCAGAAGATGGACGTCAGCCCGATCGACGGCGGCCAAATCCGCGAGATGCTCGAGCGCATGAGCAATATCTCGCCCGACGTCATCGCGCGCTATCTCGCCATCGCCGCGAAGACCAAGCCGGAAGGCGGCGCCTCCGAGTAGCGCCACAGTTTTAGTCAGCAGAGGAGTCCTGCCCATGCCGCACGACAAGAGCGACAACAACCACTGGCATGAGATCACCAGCACCACCAAGAAGGCCGGGCTCGGCACCTTCAAACAGCCGGCCATGCCCTACGACAGGTTCATGGAGGAGCAGGAGATCCCGATCTTCCGCGGCATCGGCGTGAGCAAGGTGCAGGACCTGCCGATGAAGCCGTGGAAGCGGCTCGGCGGTCGCGGCACCTTCATCCAGCTCTACGGCACCGAGGGCCTTTGGGGCGCTTATGTGGTCGAGATGCCGGGCAGCGGCGCGCTCAACGTCGAGAAGCATCTCTACGAGAAGATCATGTACGTGATCGACGGACGCGGCACCACCGAGGTCTGGTGGGACGGCGAGGAGAAGGCCACCAAGCAGACCTTCGAATGGCAGAAAGGCTCGCTGTTCACGATCCCCGTCAACGCCATGCACCGCATCGTCAACGCGTCGTCGTCGCCCGCCATGTTCCTGGTCGGCACCTCGGCGCCCAACGTGATGAACCTGATGGACGACACCAAGTTCATCTTCAACTGTCCGTACAAGTTCAAGGACCGTTACGACGGCGGCGCCGATTACTTCAAGCCGCGGGACGATCTGTCGCCCGATCCGGTGCGCGGGCTCGCCATGAAGAAGACCAACCTGCTGCCCGACATCGTCGATTGCGAGCTGCCGCTCGACAACCGCCGCTCGCCCGGCTACCGCCGCATCGAGCCGCACATGGGCGGCAACCGCTTCTATCTGTGGATCGGCCAGCACGAGACCGGGCGCTATTCCAAGGCGCACTTTCACGGCTCGGCCGCGATCCTGATCTGCCTCAAGGGCAAGGGCTACAGCTACACCTGGCCGAAGGACATCGGCTCCCGCCCGTGGGAAGCCGGCAAGCAGGACCAGATCAAGCGCATCGACTACGAGCCGGTCGGCATGGTCAGCGCGGCGCCGATGGCCGGCGATTGGTTTCACCAGCATTTCGGCGTTTCGGCCGAGCCCCTGCGCCTGTCGGCCTGGATGGGCCCCAACAACGCGCGCGGGCGCAAGCCGAGCGTGCCGGGCGAAAAACGCCTCGACATGGGCGCCATCGACATCCGCGACGGCGGCTCGGCGATCCCCTATGACGAGGAGGATCCCTATATCCGCCAGGAGTTCGAGGCGACGCTGGCCAAGAACGGCGCCAAGTCGCGCATGGACCCGGAGCTCTATGAACCCGGCAACGAGATCGCGAAGAAGTGGGGCGCGGCGGCGTTCTGAGCGACCGCGATTCGTCGCAAGGCCCCCCTCCTATTCCTCCCCCGCAAGGGGGGAGGAATAGGAGGACAGCACTTTTTCTTCTCCTCCCCCTCGATGGGGGAGGCTGGGTGGGGGTGCTGTGGGCTCAGCCTCGCTGAACGGCCAATTTATTCACAAAGCTGGCGCGGTCTGCCATAATCCCGCCAGCCACCATCCCCGAGACCGTCACGTTCGAAGAGCAGGAGTTCGCCTGATGCCGCATGACAAATCCGACGAAAACCATTGGCACGAGATATCCGGCAACGAGAAGAAAGCCGGATTCGGCACGTTCAAGCGCCCGCCGATGCCCTACGACCGGTTCATGGAAGAACAGGAAATCCCGGTCTTCCGCGATGTCGGCATCAGCAAGGTGCAGAACCTGCCCCTCAAGCCGTGGAAGCGGATGGGCGGCAAGGGCACCTTCATCCAGCTCTACGGCACCGAGGGCCTGTGGGGCGCCTATGTGATCGAGGTCCCGGGCGCCGGCGCGCTCCATGCCGAGAAGCATCTCTACGAGAAGATCGTCCTCGTCATCGAGGGCCGCGGCACCACCGAGGTCTGGCTCGACGGCCAGGAGGACAAGAAGCACATCTTCGAGTGGCAAGCGGGCTCCATGTTCTCGATCCCGGTCAACGCCATGCACCGGATCGTCAATGCCACCTCGTCGCCCGCCCTCATGCTGTGCGGCACCACGGCGCCGAACGTGATGAACCTGTTCAACAACCCGGAATTCGTCTTCAACTGCCCGTTCGAATTCAAGGACCGCTTCAGCCACGCCGCCGACTTCTACAAGCCGAAGGACGAGATCACGCCCGACGACGTGCGCGGCCTCGCCGCGAAGACCACCAACATCCTGCCCGACGTGGTCAACTGCGAACTGCCGTTGGACAACCGCCGCTCGCCCGGCTACCGCCGCATCGAGCCGCACATGACCAACAACCAGTTCTATCTGTGGATCGCCCAGCATGAGACCGGGCGCTATTCCAAGGCCCATGCCCATGCGCCGGCCGCGATCCTGATCTGCCTCAAGGGCAAGGGCTACACCTACACCTGGCCGGCCAAGAACGGCCCGCATCCGTGGAAGGACGGCAAGGCCGATGCGGTCAAGCGCGTCGATTACGAGCCGGTCGGCATGGTCAGCGCGGCACCGATGTCGGGCGACTGGTTCCACCAGCACTTCGGCGTCTCGGCCGAGCCGCTGCGCCTGACCGCGTGGTTCGGTCCCTATCAGCCGGGCCGCAATCTCGACCGCGGCGTGCCGGGCGAGAAGGCGATCGACTATGGCGCGATCGACATCCGCGACGGCGGCACCGCCATCCCCTATGACGAGGAAGATCCGTATCTGCGCACGGAATACGAAGAGACCCTGGCCAAGAACGGCGCCAGGTCGCGCATGGAGCCGGAACTCTACGAACCCAAGGCGAAAGACAAGGGCAAGGCGGCGTAAGCCGCGCGCCATAGAGTCCGTTTCGAAACAGGGGAGGCGGCGATGACGGCAAGGGTGGTAACCCGGGCCGTCGGCGCCGCCTTTTTCGTTTTGGGCATGGTACGTTTGGCGCCGCTTTCATGATCGGCGTTCGGATCGAACTCCGCGGCAAGCCGCACGATCCCGCGAACGGCTGCGCGTCTCATCGAGCACTCGCCAGCTTTATGGGCATCTCACGTCGCTTCTCCTCTTCCGTCGGCGGGCGCGAATGCGTGTTCGGCCGCGACCGGCAGCCGTTCCCCTGGCCATTTTCGAAAATTGACAGGGATCAAATACGGTATCCCAGGGATTACCACAGGACTTGCCGTGCTTTGTTTTATACCCATGAAGGGAACTCTTTCTTTACCGGTGGGAGGATAAAAGCTTCGGCGAAGCAACCGAGCGAGCCTTGACCGAAGGCCCGCGTTCAAGCGTGGAGTGACGTGACGATGTCTGCGTTGAATGCGCGTGGCGCACGATGCGATCTCCACGGATTTCGCGTCCTCATCGTCGAGGATGATCGCTTCATGGCCGATGACGAAGGCTATTGGCTGAAGGAGATCGGCTGCGAGGTGCTCGGTCCGCTGCCGAGCGTGTCCGAAGCGCTCGCCGTTCTGGAAACCGATCTTCCCGATGGCGCCGTGCTGGATATCGATGTTTGCGGCACGGCGATCTATCCCGTAGCACGCGTGCTGGCGCGCAATCACGTGCCTTTCCTGTTCGTCAGTGCCTCCGACCCCGACACCATCGACGAGACCTTCAAATCCGTGCCGCGGCTGATGAAGCCGATCGGCGAATACCAACTGCAGCGCGCAGCCCTGCAGGTCTTTGCGGGTCCTGGATCGCCAGGCACGGATACCTGCATCAATGATCGATGCTAGGCGCGACGTGGAAAGACCGGCTCGCGCCCCATAGTCAATCCGCCAACGGCCAGGCAGTCTGCGGCGTTGACGGGCAGGGCGCTGGTTTGCGGTCTCAGGCCCACCAAGCCCTAGCGCGCCAAGCCCATTGTCGGACCCGCCGAAGGCACGTATATCCTGAGGCATGCTCGGCGACAGCCACTGCCATCCCGATTTCCCCGATTGTGCCGAGGACCGCGATCAAGTGATCCGGCGCGCCCGCATGCGGGGCGTCGGCGCCATGCTGGCTATCTCTCGACCAGGCTCGAAGGAAGCTCAAAGCGATGCGTGATTTATCCCTGACCGTCGGCTTGAGCCGCTCGCCCTATACGGAGGCTCTGTTCGACGGGACGGTGCGGCCGGCGGGGATCGATCTTAAGCTGCGCACCGAGTTCGGCGAGGGGTACGACAATGTCGGCGCGCGCCATCGCGACATCATCGCCGGCAAGATCGATGGCGGCGAACTGTCGATCTCATCCTACATTCTGGCGCACCTGCGCGGCGTGCCGCTGATCGCGCTGCCGGTCTTCTTGTCGCGCCGCTTTCGTCTGCGCTGCATGTATTGCCGGTTGGACTCGCCGCTGCGCCACCCGTCGGAGCTGGCCGGCAAGACAGTGACCGTGCATCGCTACAACGCGACCACGCCGGTATGGCTTCGCGGGATTATCGAGAACGAGTTCGGCGTGAAGCCAAGCGAGATCGACTGGCGCGTGGCAGAGCCCGATATCGCCGAGGAAAGTCTGCGCCCGCCGCCCGCCGACGTGCGCGTCGCCTTCATAGCGCCGCCGCGCACGCGCGAGCATGCCATGGCCCTGGTGGAAACCGGCGAGATCGACGCGGCCCTGGAACCCTACAGCACGCCGAACATCCGCTATCTCATGGATGACGATGTCTATCGCCAAGCCGAGCGGACATTCTTCCGCCGCACCGGCGCCTACACCACCAACCATCTGTTCGCCTTGAGCACCACCGTCACCGAAGCCCATCCGTGGGCGGTGGAAAGCATGCTGACCGCGATGACGGAGGCGAACGGTCTGGCGGATCGCTATCGCGATGACAAGCAGCGCAGGGAGGCCGCGTGGGAACGGGACGTCATGGGCGAGGATTTCCAATACAGCCTGAACCGGGGATGCGCCCGCCGCTCGGTCGAAACCTTGATGGAGTACCAGGTCCAGCAGGGCATCCTCGAGCGGCAGCCGCGCATCGAAGATCTGTTCGCGCCCCAGACGCTGAAGCTGTAAGGGCCGCGGTCCGGGTGGACGGGTGAGGGGGGCAACCGTTTCGCCGCGACGGCGCGCAGTCCGTCTGTCCGGCTCGTTCTTCTCATTGCACACCATGCTAGCCCCACAACAAACCGTCATGCTCGGACTTGATCCGAGCATCCACATTGAACATTGGCAAGTGCTCGAGCCGGTGCCATCGACCAATGGACCCTCGGGTCGAGCCCGAGGGTGACGAACTACTAATTCGTCCCTCCTGGCTTGTCCCACGGCGCGAAGGCACGTATATCCAAGGTCATGCTCGTCGATAGCCACTGTCATCTCGACTTTCCCGACTATGCCGAGGATCGCGATCAGGTGATCCGACGCGCCCGCATGCAGGGCGTCGGCACCATGTTGACCATCTCCACCAAGCTCTCGAGCTTTGCCGCGGTGCGCGGCATCGCCGAAAGCGACGCGGACATCTATTGCTCGGTCGGTATTCATCCGCACGAGGCGGCGAACGAGGATGGCGGCGGGGCCAAGGCGGATACCGCCCGGCTGGTCGAATTGACCGGCCATCCCAAAGTCATCGGCATCGGCGAGACGGGCCTCGACTATCACCACGAGCACGCGCCGCGCGACATCCAGATCCGCAGCTTTCGGGCGCACATCGCGTCGGCGCGCCAGACCGGGCTGCCGCTCATCGTGCACGCCCGCGATGCCGATGCCGATATGGCGGCGATCCTGCGCGAGGAATATGCCAAGGGCGCGTTCAGCGGCCTGCTGCATTGCTTCAGCTCGAGCCGCGCCCTGGCGGATGCCGCGCTCGATATCGGATTCTACATCTCGTTCTCCGGCATCGTGACCTTCAAGAACGCCACCGATGTGCGCGAGACCGCCAAGGCGGTGCCGCTCGACCGCATCCTGGTGGAAACCGACGCGCCGTATCTGGCGCCGGTGCCCCATCGCGGCAAACGCAACGAGCCTGCCTTCGTGGCACAGACGGCGGCGGCCATCGCCGTGTTGCGCGGCATCGCGCCGCAGGACCTCGCGGCGGCCTCGACGGCGAATTTTTTCCGCCTGTTCGGCAAGGCGCGGCCGCCGGAAGGCATGGCCGGCGCGCCGACGGCTCCGGGCGCATGCGCATAACCATTCTGGGCTGCGGCGCCGCCGGCGGCGTGCCGCTCATCGGCCCGGATTGGGGCGCCTGCGATCCGGCCGAGCCACGCAACCGGCGCCGGCGGGTGTCGATCATGGTCGATGACGACAAGGCCGAAGGGCCGATCGTGGTCGATACGTCGCCGGACCTGCGCGAGCAGTTGATCGACGCGAAGGTCGGCCGCGTCGGCGCGGTGCTCTATAGCCATTTCCATGCCGACCATGTCCACGGCATCGACGACATGCGCGGCCTCAACCGGCGCCAGGGCGCGGTGATTCCGGCTTACGGCGCGGCCGACACCCTGGCGGCGCTGCGCAAGCGGTTTTCCTATGTCTTCGATCCGCCGCCGATGCCGGACGGTCTGCCGGCGTTTTACAAGCCGTGCCTCGAGGCGCGGCCGTTCGTGCCGGGCGAACGCTTCACGGCCGCCGGCATCGAGGTTCTGCCGTTCGAGCAGGGCCACGGCTATACGACGACGATCGGATTCCGGTTCGGCCTGGCGGCTTATTCGACCGACGTGGTCGAACTGTCGGACGCGGCCTTCGATGCGCTCGCGGGCATCGACCTGTGGATCGTCGACTGTCTGAGCGACAAGCCGTTTCCGACCCATGCGCATCTCGCCAGGACGCTGAGCTGGATCGAGCGGGTGAAGCCCAAGCGTGCCGTGCTGACCCACATGACGCCCGATTTGGATTATGGGCGCCTGAGGCGGGAGCTGCCGCACGGTATCGAGCCCGGCTACGATGGGATGATCCTGGAGGTCTAGAAAGTACCGATAGGTGTTATGTAATGTCTGAGGTATTTCGGATTTTATCGTTAATTTAGCCGGTTATGTGCCATTGCTGAGAAAGAGATAAACATTTTCCATAATATACATTATGACATCTTATGAGGTGGACGGCCCAAGGGTTGCTCACCAGGAATTCCCGGCTTACACGTCACCTCTTCCTCGCGCTTTTTCCCCGGAGGTTCAGCCATGCCACCCCGCGATTTGAAATCCCGTGACATCGCCGACCATCCGGATATCCCCACAAGCGACCCCGGTCGCGCGGCCGGCCACTGGTTCGCGTTGCCGGCCGCGCCCGTGGCACTGCTGATCGCCGTCGCGTTGGCCTCGCCCTTTGCCGTCGCCCCGGCGGTCGCGCAGCAGCTCTGCAGGCCCGGCCACAACCACGACCAAGCCAAGGGCCTATGCTACGACCCGGCCACCGCCTACAAGGCCGACATTCCCAAGAGCGAGAATGCGACCGGCGGCATCCTGTCCGGCATCGGCGGCAGTCTCGGCCTCGGCGGCGCCCTCAGCCTGTGCCAATACGGCGACAAGCATGTCGGCTCCGGCGACCAGGCCTATTGCGTCAACCGGCGCACCGGCCAGGCCTATCCGGCAAGCCGCTGATGGCTGCGACGCCGCACCAGACCGAGGACCATCCACAGCCGGGCGCCGCCGCGGCGATCGAGCGGCTGCTCGGGGTCATGGCGCGGCTGCGCGACCCCGCCAAGGGCTGCCCGTGGGACCGCGAACAGAGCTTCGCGACCATCGCGCCCTACACCATCGAGGAGGCCTACGAGGTGGCAGACGCCATCGCCTCGGGCGACAAGCCGGCGCTCAAGGAAGAGCTCGGCGACCTGCTGTTCCAGGTGGTGTTCTATGCCCAGATGGCGCGCGAGCAAGGCCACTTCGATTTCGCCGAGATCGCGGCGGCGATCGCCGACAAGATGGAGCGCCGCCATCCGCACGTGTTCGGCGGCGCCACCATCGAGACCGCCGCGGCGCAGACCGCCGCCTGGGAAGCCACCAAGGCGCGCAAGCGCGCCGCGGCCGGCACGGTGGAAAAGCCCGCCAGCATCCTCGACGGCGTGGCACGCGCCCTGCCCGCGCTGACCCGCGCCGAGAAGCTCACCAAGCGTGCCGCGCGCCACCGCTTCGACTGGCCCGAAGCGGCCCAGGTGCTCGACAAGATCGAGGAAGAGATCGATGAGTTGCGCACCGAGATCGTCGCCAGCGCGCCAGCCGAACGGTTGAGCGACGAGCTCGGCGATCTGCTGTTCGCCTGCGCCAACCTGGCGCGCAAGCTCGACCTCGATCCGGAAGCCACCCTGCGCGACGCCAACGACAAGTTCGAGCGCCGCTTCCGCCGCGTCGAGGCCCTGCTGCGCGAGCGCGGCGGCAAGACGCCCAGCGACTCCACGCTGGAGGAAATGGACGCCCTATGGGACGACGTGAAGGCCGAAGAGCGCGGCGGCTGACTCTCGGCGGCGCTGATTTTTATTCCGTCATGGCACGGCTTGACCGGGCCATCTTTCTCAAACGTGGGACGACGATCACCTCAAAAAATTCGTCCCCCCGGACTTGATGGTGTGGACGGCTCCTCTCGTCATGGTTGAACCCGTGACCACTTTGGCACATTGCGATGCCGTAGAGGCGGGGCCGTCCACACCATCAAGTCCGGGGGGACGAACTGTTGTGGGGAACCCGTTACCGGCAAGCACCAAGCAGCTCATCCGAGCCCTGCGTGGCGAGCGGCCAGGTGCGTCCGCCGTTCTGGAAGGCGGTGCGTCTATGAGATGGCCCGGTCAAGCCGTGCCATGACGGATTGGGACGACGACGGATCCCTAGCGATGAAATGCCGCTATCGCGTTCATCGCGGCTGCTCACAAGCGCGCGAAGAATATCCGCTATCGGCACGTCATACTTATTTGTTCATCAGCAAATGAACCAGGCTCGAGGTGTCCCAGCGGCCGCCGCCGCGCTCCTGCACCTGGGCGTAGAACTGGTCGACCAGCGCCGCGATCGGCAGCAGCGCGCCGTTGCGCTTGGACTCTT
>CAZOBN010000014.1:0-51048 GCA_964577835.1 uncultured Rhizobiaceae bacterium | reverse complement strand
CGCCCGGGCGGCGCAGGGTCTCGCAGCGGCCATCCTGATGGCCCTCGCCATGGCCCTGGTCGGCGAGGCCTGCATCTTCTGGGATTGGGCGAACTGCGCCTCCAACTGACGCTGCTGGGTGGCGTCGATGAAGTGCAGCATCAGGCCGAACAGCCGCCCGGTGGCATCCTCGAGCCGGCTGACGAACAAGGTCGCGATGCGCGTACGGCCGCCCGCTTGGAGATGCACATCGAAGGGCGCGGTCGGCGACGCAGTGCCGGCGGAGACCGCGGCGAGCCGCTCCGCCAGGGCCTGACGATCTTCCGGCGCGACGAAATCGCCGAGCGCCACTCCGATCACGCTGGCGCCCCAGCGGTCGGATGCGGTCGGGAATGCGGCCGTCGCGGCCCCCGGCGCGGGCGCCGCCGGGTTGCGGCGCACCATTTCGCGGAAACTGCGATTGCAATCGCTCACCCGTCCCTGAAGGTCGAGCAGCGCGATGCCGATCGGCGCGTCCTCGAACAGCTTGTGGAAGCGCTGCTCGGAAACACGCAGCACCTGCTCCAACTCGCGCTCGGCGGTGAGGTCGCGGACGATGACGCGGGTGCGCAGTTGTTGGCCGGCGTCGCCGTCTTCCTTGATTGTCTGGGTAACGGCGGCATGGAACAGTCGGCCGTCGCGCGCGCGGAAGGTCACCTCGCCGCTCGCACCCGGCGTCGGACCGCCGAACGGGTCGTAGGCCAGCGCGCCCTTGGCGCGCGCGCCGGCGACGAAATCGTGCAAGCGGCGGTCCTCGCGCAGAATCTCGTCCGGCTTGTAGCCGAGCCAGCGGGCGAAGGTCTGGTTGACGTAGATGAAGCGCCCGTCGCGGTCAACCGAGTAGAAGCCGGCCGAGGCATTCTCGAGGAAGTCGACGATCTTCTCGCGCTCCTCGCGGATCACCTGCTCCATCTGGCGGCGCGAGGTCACGTCCTCGATGCGCCACAGCACATAGCCGGAATGATCCTTGATCGGATAAGCGGAGATGCTGCGCCACGCCGTCTCGCCGCCCGGCGCCGCGTTGCGCACCTCGGCATGGCCTGTGCCGCCCGAACCGGCCAGCCCGCGCAGCATGGTCAGTTGGCGGCCGACCTCGGTGCCGTCGCTCATGCTCGCCTGGAAGACCTGGCTGGCGGCGCTCGTCGCCGTGGCGTACATCTGCATGAAGGCGGCGTTGCCATAGACGACGCGGCCGCTCGGCGCGGTGATGACCCGGCCGTGGGGGTCGGCATCGAGCGTGCCGGTCAGCAGCCGGTTCTGGGCGATGAGCAGATGGCGCTGGCGGGTGAAATAGGTGAAGGCGAGGAAGGCCGGCAGGGCGCAGGCCGCGAGGCCGGCGGCCACCGGCAGCAGGATGGGCGCCACCCCGGTGTCGCTCGCCGCGCCGTGGATATGGCCCGCGGCGTAGATGATCGCGCCCGACAGCAGGAACAACAGCGCCAGGGCGCCCCAAAGCGCGGGCCGCTGCCACGGGCGCTCGCGTTCGCGCGGCAGCGGCGGGCCACTTGCATTGGGCCTAGCCGAATCGGCGATGTGTTGGGAATCCTGCGCCACGATGCTCTTGGTACCTTTTGCTCCGGCCGCAGCCTAGCACGCCGCAGCCGGGACGTGGAACCTCAAGGTCTATGGGCTCGAAGGCAGCGCCATCGCGCGGCGAAGCTCTAGGCGCGCCCCCGCACCGTCTGCTTGAGCTTCATGACGTAGCCGATGATTTCGGCGACCGCGCGATAATGCTCGGTCGGGATCGGCTGGTCGAGATCGACCGTGGCATAGAGCGCGCGGGCGAGCGGCGGATTTTCGACGATCGGCACCTCGTTCTCCTGCGCCAGCTCGCGGATGCGGGCGGCGACCAGGTCGGCACCCTTGGCGACCAGAATGGGCGCTTCCGTCTCCCCCTGCACATAGCGCAGCGCGACCGCGAAGTGGGTCGGGTTGGTGACCACCACGGTGGCCTTCGGCACTTCGGCCATCATGCGGCGGCGGGCGCGCTCCATGCGGATCTGGCGCAACCGGCTCTTGATCATCGGATCGCCGTCGGTCTGCTTCATTTCGTCGCGGACCTCCTGCTTTGTCATGCGCATGGACTTCATGTGGGCGAAGCGCTGATAGAGCATGTCGAGACCGGCGATCACCGCGACCACCGCCAAGGCGGCGATCAGCACCTTGCCGGACAAACCCGCGGTATAGCGCAGCAGATCCGGCACGCTGTAACCGGGCAGTTCGGTGATATGGCCGAGCTCGGGCGTCACCACCAGGAAGATCACCGTGCCGACCACCGCGAGCTTCAGCAATCCCTTGATGAACTCGACCATCGACTTCATCGAGAACAGCCGCTTGAAGCCGGCCATCGGCGAAATCTTGTCGAGCTTCGGCACGAGTTGTTCGGCGGAGAACAGCACCCCGTGCTGCACGAAGCCGCTGAACAGCGCGAGCACGACCAGCAAACCGAGCGGCATCAGCAGTGCAAGCCCCACATCGCCGAGGGTGGCGCGCAGCACGCCCGTGAGGCCGGCGCCCTCGACCGACATCTCGTGCGGCTCGGCGATGAAGCGCACCAGGGAGCGCTCGATCGAGCGCAGGGTCGCCGGCGCCAGCATGATGACGAACAGGGCGCCGCCGAGGATCATGAAGCAGTGGTTGATCTCCTTGGAGCTGGCGACCTGACCCTTTTGGCGGCTGTCGTCCAGCCGCTTCTGTGTCGGTTCTTCTGTTTTTTGGGAATCATCCTGTTCTTCTGCCACCGCGCGCTCCTATCTCAATTGACGCCCAGGGCGGAGGCAAAGTTGTCGCGGAACGTGTTGAGATACCAAAGCATGGTCATCGGCAGAACGATGGCGAAGGCCGCCAGGCCGAACATGACCTGCAGCGGCATGGCGATGAAGAACACCTGGACCTGCGGCATCAGCCGCGCGAGCAAGCCCACGCCCAGATAGAAAACGAGTCCGACCGCGATGAACGGCCCGCTCAATTGCACGCCGATCAGGAAGGCGCGCGCCACGAGTTGCGAGATCGAGTCCGTCATGTCGGCGATCGCCGGCAATTCGCCCGGCGTGAACATGCTGTAGCTGTCGAACAGGGCGCGCAGCATCATATGGTGCAGATCCGTCACCATGATGAGCAGCACCCCCAGCGTGGTCAGCAGCAAGCTCGGCAAAGAGCCCTGCTGCGACGTCGCCGGGTCGAACACGAAGGCATTGGACAGCGAGATCTGAAACGAGATGATGGTGCCGACCGTCTGCAGGATGCCGATCAGCACGATGCCGATGGTGCCGAGGAACAGGCCGGTGACGATTTCCGTCATGAGCAGCAGCGCCATGGCCCAGGGCGAATCGGGCAGCACGGGAAACGTCACGCCGAGCACCGGCGATGCCAGCAGCGTGATGGCGACGGCGAGGACCAGGCGAAAGCGTGGCGGCACGTAAGGCTCGCCGAAAGCCGGCAGGATCATCAGCGCGGAGCCGATGCGCGCGAAGATGAGGAACAGCGTGAAAATATCCTGCGGGATGACGCTGGGCAGCATGCCACATCACCCCGTACGGATGATGCGTTCGGCGAGGCCTTGGGTAAACGTGGTCAGCGTCGACAGCATGAAAGGCATCAGCAGCAGGAGCGACAGGAAGATGGCGATGATCTTCGGGATGAAGGACAGTGTCATTTCCTGGATCTGGGTCAACGCCTGAAACAGCGAAACCACGAGACCGACGATCAGCGCCACCAGCATGACCGGCATGCCGATCTTCAGCGTGACGATCACCGCCTCGCGCGAAACGTCGAGAACTTCGGTTACGCCCATGCGATGGCCCCACCCGCCCAATGCATCGCTTAGATCGGCATGCGCAGGATGTCTTGATAGGCGGAGATCACCTTGTCGCGCACGGCGACGACGGTCTGCAGGGTGACTTCGGCGTTGGCGACGGCGGCGACCACTTCGTTGAGATCCGCCTTGCCCGCCACCGCCTGGATGGACAGCTTTTCGGAAGCGACGCCGGCGGCCTTCGCGTCCATGGCCACGTCGCCGAGCATGTCGGCGAAGCTCTTGCCGGGCGGCGAGACGCGCGCCTCCATGCCGGGCTTGGTCGCGGCGTCCGCCATCTGCTTATAGGCATTGAGCGCACTGCTGATATTGGCAACCATCGGGCGTTATCCTTGCGTGATTACGAGCGCAACAGATCGACTGCGCGCATCAACATGTTCTTGGCGGCTTCGATGGCGCCGAGATTGGCTTCGTAGGATCGCTGCGCCTCGCGAATATCCATCATCTCCACGAGCGGATTGACGTTCGGCATCAGGACGTGGCCATCCCTATCGGCCATCGGGTGGCTCGGATCGTAGCGTTTCTGGAACGACGATTTGTCGACGCCGACGTTGCCGACCTTGACGGTTTTGATGCCGAGCGCGCGGTCGAGCACATTGCGGAACGTGATGGTCTTGCGCCGGTAAGGCTCGCCGCCCGGCTTGTTGGGCATGGTCTCCGCATTGGCCATGTTCTCGGCGGCAACGCGCATGCGCGTGCTCTGCGCATTCATGCCAGCCGAGGAAATCTTGAGAGCTTTAAGAAGATCCATGGGTCAGGGCACTCGTCTATGCGCCGTTGCGGCCAAGCGCCGTTTTGATCATGGCGAGGTGCTTGCGGTAGAGATTCGTCGTGAGCTGAAAGTCCATGGCGGTTTTCGAGACCTTCATCATCTGGTCCTCGAGGACCACCGAGTTGCCGGAGGTCGTGCGTTCGGAATCGGGCGCCCGTTCCACCACCGGCGCTCCCGGGCCGGCGCCGCCGATATGGCGGGGCGCCGTGGTCGCCAGCGTCACGCCGGGGCGGACGCCGCGCAGCATGTCGTTGAAGGTCGGTTCCTTGAGATCCTGGGCGGCATAGCCGATGGTATCGGCATTGGCGATGTTCTGGGCCAGGACCTGCTGACGCTGACCCAGCCAAGTCATGCGCCGCGTCATGGCGGAGAACAAAGGTATCTTGCTGAAATCCATGACTTACCCGGGCTGCTGGCGCTCCGACGCCGCCTTGCGCGGAGCTGTCGCCAGCGTCTAAAGTGCCGCTTTACTGTTAAAAAACCGTAAAGACGGTTAATATGGCCCCTAGGGCGCTCCCCGAAAGCGGCCGCAAACAGCCAGGCAGGCGGAGATGACATGCTTTATTTGACGCGCAAAATCGGCGAATCGGTGGTCATCAACGACACCATCGAAGTCACCGTCGTCGAGGTTCGCGGCAAATCCATCAAGCTGGGCTTCACCTTCCCACCCGACGTTTCCGTGCTGCGCCGCGAGATCCACGAGCGCATCAAGGAAGAGAACCGCGCCGCGGCGGCGGCGTCCGACCTCGATCTCGGAAGCGATATCGGCAAGGGCGACCTGTCCGGCCTGAGCGGCGACAAGCCGCAGGACAAGACCAGCGCCTGATAGCCGGTTGGTGAGCGCGCAACCGCCGACAACGCTCCGTTAATCTTTAAGCAAATTTTAAGCATGACGGTCGAGAATTGCCTCGACGCCGCATGACGTTGGCCACTTGGCCCGAGGGGCGTCGCCTGCCCGGCATGGCCGGGCCGTCGAACGAGGCGGTATGTCCGATCCATCCCACAAGGCCAATTCCGAAGAGTCGCGCGAAGCGAGCGCCGACGGGTTGCGCGGGTTTCCGGCATTGACCAACATCGCCGTCGCGCTGCGCCACGACCGCAAGGCCGGCACATTGCCCCGCATCGTGGCCAGCGGCCGCGGATCCGTGGCCGAACAAATTCTCGCCATCGCCCAGGCCGAGGGCATCGAGGTGCGCCAGGACGCCGATCTCGCCGAAGTGCTCGCCGCGCTCGAGGTCGGCAGCGACATCCCGGTCGAAGCCTTCGCCGCGGTGGCCGAGATCCTCTCTTATATCTACCGCGCCAACCAGTATCACAGCGCGCCCCGTGCCCCGGAGTCGGGCGCTTCCAAACCGCCCGATAGCGAGGCGGGATCAACATCGACAGGACCAAAGGATCGCCAAGCATGAGCATGGCCAATCAGCCGCGCGGCACCGCGAAGATCGAAATGCTGCGCCAGGATCTACAAAACGTCGGGTCGATCGTGACCGCCGCGCGCGGGCTGATCGCCAAGGGTCAAGCGGTCAATCTCGAGCCTCTCGAGCGCGAGGTGCAGCGCCTGTGCGAACAGGTCCTCAAGCTGCCCGGCAACGAGAACGCGCCGCTTCGCCCGGTCATGACCGCCCTGATCGACGAATTGACCAAGCTGGCGGGCGAGATGCGCGGACACCACGCGCAATTGCAGGAGCAACTGCGCAGCCTGACCGCGCGCGAGCGCGCCACCGCCGCCTACGTGACGCCCCCCAGCAGCCGCAACACGCCGCGCCGATGAACGCCGGCGTCCATCGTTCCACTTCGTTGAATCAATAGCTTCCTCATGGATCTCGACGTCTATTTCCGTTTCCTGCTGGCGCTGGCCTTCGTGCTGGGACTGATCATGGCGCTGGCCTGGGCCGCGCGGCGTTTCGGCTTCGGCGGCAGCTTCACGTCCCCGCGCAACCGCACCACCCGGCTCTCCATGAGCGAAGCGCTGATGCTGGATGGCAAACGCCGCCTGGTGCTGGTGCGGCGCGACGACCGCGAACATCTGCTGATCCTCGGCCCATCCGGCGAAACGGTGGTGGAAACCGGCATTCCTGCCCTCGCGCCCGGGCCCGCCGGGTCGATTGTCGACACCAACGAAGCCGAAGGACGGCCCTCATGATCCGCCGTCGGTTCGCCGCGCGTTTGCCCGTAATCGTTGCCGCCAGTCTCATCGCCCTGCTCGGCTTCGCTGGCGCGGCGGCGGCGCAAAGCTTCAATCTCGATCTCGGCGAAGGCGGCTCCTCGACCGGCCGCATCATTCAGCTCCTGGCGCTGCTCACCGTCCTGTCGCTGGCGCCCGCGATCCTGATCATGGTGACCTCGTTCACCCGCATCATCGTGGTGCTGTCGTTTCTGCGCAACGCGCTCGGCACTCAGCAGACCCCGCCCAACATGGTGATGGTCAGCCTCGCCCTGTTCCTCACGGGATTCGTCATGGCGCCGACCTTCGAGCGCGCCTACAACGACGGCCTCGCGCCGCTCATCGCCGGGCAGATCGACGAGGAGGAAGCGTTTAAGCGCACGGTCGTGCCGGTGCGCACTTTCATGCTGGCGCAGGTGCGTCAGCAGGACCTCGAGCTGTTCCTCGATCTCGCCAAGTCGGAGCCGATCGCCACGCCGGACGAGACGCCGCTGCGCGCTCTGATCCCCGCCTTCATGATCAGCGAGCTGCGACGCGCCTTCGAGATCGGCTTCCTGGTCTTCCTGCCGTTCCTGATCATCGACATGGTGGTTGCCTCCATCCTGATGTCGATGGGCATGATGATGGTGCCGCCGGTCATGATCTCTCTGCCCTTCAAGCTGATCTTCTTCGTGCTGGTCGACGGCTGGTATCTGATCGCCGGATCCCTGGTGCAGAGCTTCGGCGCCTGACCACGCGCGTCGCAATGGTTCCGCTCGGCTGACAAACGAGGCGCCCCGCCGCCAGGCCGGGCGCCTTGCTTTTGTGCATGGTTCTCCCCGATGATGGCCGCGCAAGCGGATGTCACAAGGAGCGGCCATGTTGGACCTCGTCATCGAAGCGCGGCGCCGCGATCTGGGCGGTTTCGAGGTCGGCCGCGTCCTGCCCTTCGCCAAGCGGCGCATGGTCGGACCGTTCATCTTCTTCGATCACATGGGGCCGGTCGCCCTACCGCCGAACGTGCCGCGCAGCACCGACGTGCGGCCCCACCCGCACATCGGCCTGTCCACCGTCACCTATCTGTTCAAGGGCGAGATCACCCATCGCGACAGCACGGGCATCGAGCAGGTGATCCGTCCGGGCGAGGTCAATTGGATGACCGCTGGACGCGGCATCACCCATTCCGAGCGCTTCGATACCATGCGCCAGCGCGGCGGCACCATGCACGGCCTCCAGGCCTGGGTCGCATTGCCCGAAGCCGACGAGGAAACCGATCCCGCCTTCGCGCATCACGGCGCGGAGGACTTACCCGGGTTCGGCGACAAGGGCTTCGCGGCGCGACTGATCGCCGGCCAGGCATTCGGCCTGACCAATCCGGTCAAGACTCATTCGCCCATGGTCTATATCCACGCCGAGCTGCGCGCCGGCGGCAGCATCCGGACGCCGAACGAATATGCCGAGGAAGCCGTCTATGTGGTGGACGGCCGCGTCGAGCTCGACGGGCACGCCTATGGTGCGGGCCAGATGCTGGTCTTCGCCGCCGGGCAGACCGGCGCGCTGGCGGCCATCGAGCCGGCGACGGTGATGATCCTCGGTGGCGAGCCGCTGGGCGAACGGCATATCTGGTGGAATTTCGTGTCGTCGCGCAAGGAACGCATCGATCAGGCGGCGGCCGACTGGAAAGCCGGACGCATTCCCCTACCGCAACTCGACAACCAGGAATTCATTCCCCTGCCTGAGGTGCCCCAGGCGAAACCGGAGCCGATGTCATGAGACGCGGCCGCCGCCTGAAGTAGGACGAACCCGCGGCAGGGACTCGGTCGGGGAACGGCTGGTTAGTTTGTGGCAGCCGTCTGGGCGCCGCTCCGCGGTGCGGCCGAGGTCACCGGCTTGGCAGCGTTGTCCCGGCGTGTCAGCAGCTTGTCGCGATAACTGCTCATGAACGCGCGGAATTGATCTACTTCGGCAACCTGCCGCGTGATGGCGCGGAGATCGACGGCAGGCCCCTCACCCGGCGCGGTCACCAGGTCGAAGGACTCCTTGAAAGCGCTTTGCGCCATGCCCGGGCCATAGACCTTGCGCAGATCCTTGAGCGCGCCCGAGTCGTTCTTGAGCGCCTGGGCGATGGCCAGACGCAGCACCGTCTGGCGGTCCGTATCGCTCAGGGTCTTGCTTGCCTCGGGCACCAGACGCGCGAAGGCATAGGCGGCGAGCGGCCAGTTCTGCGTGCGCCAGCCGATTTCGGCGCGCAGGCGATCGGCATCCTGCGAATTGTCGCCTTCGAGCAGGGCGATTGCTTCCTTATAGCGGGTGAGTTCGCCCAAGGCACGCGCCCTAAGCTGGCGGCGCTGCGCCACGGCCGTCGGCGTCGCCTCCGGCGGCATGCGGCCGTTGAGCACGGCCACGGCCTCCTCTGGCTGACGCGCCAGGAGATGGATGAGTCCGAGACGGTTGACGCCTTCGGCGAGGGCCGCGCCCTTCAAGCGCGTCTCGACCTGTTGCTTGAGCACTTCCGAGGCGCGGTCGAGCAATTCGACACCGACCAGCCGATCGACCAGCTTGGAGGCGATCACGTCGCCGGCCTCGCCCGCCGGCGCCAGATCGTGGAAGTCGTCATGCAGCGAGAGCGCCGCCAGCGGCGACAGCTTGTCCGCCTCGTCGCCGATATACAACGCCGCGAACGCCGCACGCATCTTCTCGTCGATGGCGGCCGCGTCGTTCGATTTCGGGAAATATGTCACCGCCTCGCGCAGGGTCTGCAAGCCGTTGCGATAGTCCGCAACCTCGATATAGAGGTCGCCTAGACGCTTGAGCACCGCCAATTCGATGTCGTCTCCGCGCCATCCAAAGCGCAGGCCCTCGAGTTCGGCGATCGCCTCGGTCGGCGTCATCCGCTTGGCGCGCAGCAGCAGCTCGGTGCGGGCAAGGCGAGCCTTGACCTTGCTCGGCCGATGAACGCCGGCCATGGCCCGGCCCCAAGCAGCGGAGGCGGCATCGATGTCATAGGCTTTCTCCAGCACCTTGCCCTGCAAGTAGTCGATCTGGTCCATCCAGGGGCGGGGCGGGTTCATCCGAGCCAAGCTATCGAGTTGGAACTTGGCCAATCCGCTGTCGCCGATCATGAAGGCGGCTTCCGCCGCGAGCAGGCCAAAGCGCAGCCGCAATTCCGTCGGATAGGTGCGCAGCGCCTTGTCCGCCTGGCCGAAATACCGTGAAGCAGCGATCCAGTCATTCTGGCTGGCGAGCAAGGCGCCGCGCCACAGGGCGGTCTCACGCTCGACGTCCAAACTGCCGTCGAACAAGTCGGGACCGGCCGCCGCGTAGTCGCCCGCGAGATAGCGGCTGGCGCCGCGCAAGGCACGGAACGATGGATCCTTTGCCGCCGCGGCATCGTCCTCCTCGATGACCTGGAGGATGCCGAGCGTGTCGGACGCATAGCCGTGAGCGAAGAAGAATTGGGCCAGAGCCAGCCGTGCCGCATTTTGCGCGGTGCCCGGCGCATCGATCACCGTGCGCTGCAATTCGCGCTTGCGGTCGAAGAAGCTGCGCCTACCGGCGCCCCAAACATCGAAGTCGAACAAACGATCCGAGCGCGTGGCAAGCGCGGGAATCGGCGTCTGCCCCGATCCAGCTTTCGCGCCGCTGGGTGATTCCGGCTTCCGAGTGGAGGATACCTGAGCGACATTGCCGGACAGATGCAGGCCGCCCGGCATGGTGATCTCGACCCCCTCAGTCACGTTACGCACCACGATTCCGTCGGTGGACGGGCTGATCACCAGGCCTTGCAGCGTGGCGACGAGCTGCAGCTCGGCAAAGCGCCGCTCGCGCGCAGTGCCGTAGCCGGCGACCGCCATGGGCACGACCCAAATTCGATCCCCGACCTCGGGATCGCGCAACTCGCGCACCGCGCCGAAGCTATAGCCCCGCAACAGAAGCCGTGGCCCGGCAGCCGAGGCGAGGTGCGTTTCGGGCTTGATGTCGGTAGGCGGAGGCGGCATCGCGCCGAGCAGCTCGACCATCCAATCATTGCCATCGCGCCGCAGGCCGGGATGCTTGTCATCCGGGAGGCGCCAGCGCAGCAGCGTGATCTCGGGAGTCGCGGCGGTACTGACGAGCTGCGGCTTGGGCGCATTGCGCGGCCAAACGCCCGCGAGCTCCACCACGGCGCGGCGGTCGAGCATCACCCAGAGATAGCCGGAGCGCTCATAGACGGCGCCGCCCGCATCCACGGGTAGCGACAAGCGAAGGCCGGTCAGGTCGTTCACGGTGCCCAGCGGTTGCACCACAACCTGTCCCGAGGCGGGCGCGATCGACCGCTGTTTTGCGGGCGTTTCCGCTGCAGTCGCGGACGCAGCGGCGGCTCGCGGCGTGGCGGGTGGCGCGGACGCCGCTTGCGTCGCAGCGGATGTCGCAGATGGTGCGGGGGCGCGAACCGGCATCATGCCCGGAATCGCCGCCAACACCTCGTCGAGCGACGGATCGGCAGCCGCCGCGGCTTTATCGGCTGCCAGCGTGCGTAATTCCGATGGTTGACGGGCGAGCAGGTTTGCCGGCGGGGCCGCCGCTGGCGCGCTCTGCTTGGCGTCCGGCAGCGTGCTCGGCGCGGGCTTTGCGGCAGGCGGTGCGGTGAGCGTCGTGGTCGCAGCAGCCGCCACGGCGCTCGCCACGGGTTGGGCGGTCGAGACTGGTTGCGGCGCGACTGCAGCAGCTTGCTTGGGTGGAACGGTCGGCTTCCATTCGCCGGCCTGGGCGGCGCCGTCTTGCGGGCGCGGCGCGGTGCTTCGCGCGGCGCCCGCGGGATCGAGCACATCGAACACGACGCGCGTGCCGCTGCGGAAATGGCGGACGCGGCCGTTGTCGGTGATCGTGAAATTCACAGTCAGGCCGCCGCCATCCGTGCCGGTTTCCGCCGCTGTGATGGTTTTCGGCAAGCGCTCCTTCAGCGACACCACGTCGAGCTTTGCCGGCTGACTGAACCGGATCGTCGCGCGAGTGCCGTCGTGGGCGACGGCGTAATCCACATTGCGCGTCCAGTCGAACACCAGGCGGCCGAACCCCTCATGATCGCCGGCGCGCACCGGCAGCACGGGAGCGCCGGCAGCCGCGGCCGGCGCGGCCTCGGGTTTTACGGACGCCGGTTTGACGGGCGCTCGCGGTGCCCCGGCCTTGGCCGGAACGGCCGCCGCGCGCGTCAGGTCGAGAACGACCGTGGTGCCGTCGGCGTAGCTTTTGAGGCGGAGGGAGGATTTGAGGGGAAAGGAAAGCGTGCGACCTTGATCTTCCACGCTGGCGCCGGCGACATAGTCGCCGAGGTAGCGGGTCACCACGTCGAGGCGGCCCTCGAAGGGTTCGGCGAACCGCACGACCAGCTTCCCCGATTCCACAACCGCTTTGTAATCGACGACGGAGGGCCATTCGAACACGATGCGGCCATAAGCTTCCTTGCCCGGCGGCTCGTGGGCGGCGGCGCGGACGCGCACCGCTTCGGCCGCGGCGGGCGCGTTCAAACCCGCGAAAAGAAAGATGGTCAGGACGGCGAGGATTCGGATCAAGGCCGGGTCTCGTCCCGATGTACCGTCCGGACGGGCGGCAGTCTGATCATGGACATGTTCTCCACAGTCGCGCCTGTTTCTCGCCCCGGCGGCAACCATGCCGCCACTCACCCGCCACAGCCGGGTGGTGCGGCTTAAACCTAGGTTGCCTTGGTTAATTCGGGGTTAAGACCGCTCGAATCGTGGCGGAAACCCCGATCAATTCGGGCGGCTGGCCTTTTCGGCCACGTGCTGCGAGTCCTCGCCCGCCAATCGGCGGCGCTTGGCAAGCTCGCCGGTCAGCTTCTTGGCCTTTTCCGGTTCCATGCCGGCGATGACCGGCGCGGCCTTCGCCTCCTTCATGCGCTCGATGACGTCGAGCAGGATCGGCATCTCGAGCTGATTGAAGATGCGCGCCGCATCTTTCGACTTCATGGTTTCATAGATCTTGACCAGGCTCTTGAGCTTGGCTTCCTGCTCTTCGTCATGCTGCTTGAGCGAGGTCTTGATCGAGTCCTGGATACCCTTGAGTTCGGCCAGCTTGCTTTCGATGCGCAGTTCCGCCGCCTTGAGAAGTTGCTCGCGCATGGAAAGATCGCTGCCCCAACTCTCCAGCTCGACTCGGCGCTGGGCCAGCTTCTGCAGAATGTCGATCTCCGACTGGCTCATCAACATCGGATCGTCCGTCAAACCGCTGCCCGCCGCCGGCAAGCTTCGCGCGGCCGCGGCGTCCTCCGCCCCATTGGCCGCGGGCGCCGGCTGCGTTTGCGGTTGCGCCTGAGCCAACGCCGGCCGGGCATAGGACGGCGCCGCCACGAAGCTTTCGACACCGTGCCATAGATCGATGAGCTTGACGCCGAGCAAGGCCGTCGCGACGAACACGGCAAGCGGAAGAAGACGGAATTTCATGGGATGACCGATGCCCTGGCGCGGTTCAGCGTGCCGCTTTCAGGGCACGCAGGAAGTCACGCGCCGCATCGGCCGGCGGTGCCGAACGCGATTCGCCATTGCGCGATTCGCTGGGACGCTCTCCGGCACGCAGGTCGTTCTTGCGCGCACCTTGCGCGCGCGCGTCGGTCGCCTCGCGGCTCACCGCTTCCGCCAGCCGCACGGCGGGCGCACGCGGGCCGTCGCTGGCCTTCGCGGCGGCGCGCGCCGCGCTGATGCCGCCTTCCAGGCGATCGGCCAGGCTGGCGCCGCGGTCGAGCAGGAACGCCAGATCGTCGCGCAGCGCCTTGCCGCGCTCGAGCCGCTCCTTGAGCTCCGCAGAGGTGGTCTGACTGGTCTCGCGCAACGAGGTCATGTTGGACTGGGCTTGAATGGTCGCCGCCGTAAAGTGGGCGAGCAAGGACTGCATCTCTTCGCGCGCGTTGCGGAATATGCGCAGGCGGCGATCCAGGATCACCGCGTAAATGATGGTGGCGGTCAAAAGACCGACAAGCACCGCATCAAGCAAGAACGACGCCATGGCGATCAGCTCCTATCCGCGAGGTTGGTTTCCTCGATTTGAATGGCAATGTTGCCGCCCTTGCGACCCATCCGTCCGGACATCAGGGGTACGGTGCCGCAACGCAATTCGACCGAGGCATCCGGCCCGACGTTCAGCATGATCCGCGAGCCGATCCGGAGGTTCATGATCTCGCCCAGGCTCGCCACCCGCTCATCCAGCACGGCTTCGACTTCCACGTCGGTGTTCCACATCGCGGTCGCCAAATGGCTTTCCCAGATGTTGTCGCGACCGAATTTCTCGCCCATGAACATCTGCAGCAGCAGCTCGCGCACCGGCTCGAGCGTGGCGTAGGGCATGACCAATTCCATGCGGCCGCCGCGGTCTTCCATGTCGATGCGGAAGCGCGCCATGATCGCGGCGTTGGCCGGCCGGGCGACCGTTGCGAAGCGCGGATTGGTTTCCAGGCGGTCGAAGCGGAAGCTGACCGGCGACAACGGATCGAAGGCGGCCGACAGATCGGACAGCACGACGTGCATCATCCGCTCCACCAGATTGCGCTCGATGGTCGTGTAGGGACGCCCTTCGATGCGCAACGCGGCGGTGCCGCGGCGTCCGCCGAGCAGCACGTCGACGATCGAATAGATCAGCGCGCTGTCGACCGTGATCAGGCAGTAGTTCTCCCACTCCTCGGCCTTGATCACGTTGATCATGGCGGGCAGCGGAATAGAGTTGAGATAATCGCCGAAGCGGACCGAGGTGATGTTGTCGAGCGTGACTTCGACATTGTCCGAGGTGAAATTGCGCAGGGAGGTGGACATCATGCGCACGAGGCGGTCGAACACCACCTCGAGCATCGGCAGACGCTCGTAGGAAACAAGCGCGCTATTGACGATCGCCTTGATGCCGGATTGGGCGCCGGTGTCTTGATCCTCGGCGAAGCCGAGCAGACTGTCGATTTCGTCCTGATTGAGAACCCGGCTCTCCTGCTCGGGAGCGCCGGGGGTGTCGGCCATCAAATCCTGGGCATTGGGATCCTTGCCGTCGCCGGTAGCGGCCATGGCTTCCCAATCCTTGGCCACATCCTCGTCGGAGGGCTTGGCGCTTTGTTCGTTATTGTCGGTCGGATCAGCCATTCGTCCTGACTCGCTTACTGAATCAACATTTCCTTGAAGAGCACGTCGTTGATCTTCACGGGGCGGGCGGCTTCGTTGATGCGGCGCAGCAAATCCTCGCGCAATCGATACATGCCGGCCGAGCCGCGCAGATCCTCGACGCGCAGTTCACGGAGATAGACCTGGAAGCTGTCGACGATACGAGGCATGAGGGCCTGCAGCTTGACCACATCCGCCGGGCTCTCCACCTCGAGGCTGATGTTGATCTTGAGGAAATTGGAACGCCGGTTGCCGGTCGCGTTGAGGTTGACCAGGATTTCCGGCAAATCGAGGAACACCGCCGGCTTGGCCGGCGCGGCGGTCTCCTGCTGTTTCGCCTCGTCGGAGTCGCCCTTCAGAAAATGATCGGCGAGCCCGCTGAAATAGACGCCCGCGACCGCGGCGATCAACACCACGATGGGCAGGGCGATCAGCAGGATCAGTTTCTTGCGATCTGGCTTCTTGCCTTCTTGCGAGACATCTTGGGCCTGACCGTCTTCCTGGCCTTCGATATCTGCGGGGGATGCGGCAGCCTGATCCGTCATGTTGCGTCCTGGCGGTGTTGGGGCGTTGAAGAAAAACGCGACTGACGGTTAATGGCGTATTGCAAACCCGCCAGCGGCACCGCCCGATCCACAGCAAGCTACGGAAACTTCGTTAATAATTCGTTGAACGGGTGGTCGCGGGCAGGTTCTGCCCGGCAAGGTTTGCCGCCCGATCCGCATCGTCTCTCATCCGCCCCCGCCGAAACGCTTGATCTGCGCGGTTCTCGACATTGGCACGCCCGGTGCAAGAGGTTTGCCGAGTTGTGTGTCAGCCGCGTTGGTCGGCTGTGAACCCGAAGAGGTGGATGGATGGAATCGGCACTGCTTCTCTCCCTGTCCCGCCAGATGGCGATCAAGGATCAGATGGAGTCGATTGCGAACAACGTCGCGAACATGTCGACGCCGTCCTACAAGGGCGAGCGGACGCTGTTTCACGAGTACCTGGATGGAACGCGCGGCCCAAAACAGATCACCTACCCGCAACTCAAGGGCTTGTTCCGCGAAACCCAGGAAGGCCCCGTGGCCGCGACCGGCAACTCGCTCGATGTCGCGCTGCGCGGCAAGGGATACATGGTCGTCGAAACGCCGGAAGGCACGCGCTTTACCCGTGACGGCCATCTGAGCATCAACAGCAAGAGCCAGATCGTGACCCAGCAGGGTCATATCGTGCTGGGCGTCAACAATCGCCCAATGACCGTGCCGCCCGACGCCAAGGGCATCACCATCGCCGAGGACGGCTCGATCTCAGCCGGCGACGTGCGGGTCGGCCAGTTCAAGCTGGTGGCGTTCGAGAACGAGCAGAACCTCGTGCGCACCGGCGACGGCCTCTACAAGACCGATGCCCAGCAGCGCCGCGCTGCCGACGTCGACGTTCTGCAGGGCAATCTGGAAGGCTCGAACATTCAGCCGGTGCTCGAGATCACGCGCATGATCGACGCCGCCCGCATGTATCAATCGGCTCAAAAAGTCATCAACAGCGAAGACGAACGTATGCGTAAGGCTATCGAGCGTCTTGGCAGGGTGGCGTAACGCCACCGATCGAGGACAGGAGACAACGATGGGTTCTCTCAATATCGCGGCGACCGCCATGCTGGCTCAGCAGCTCAACGTGGACGTGATCGCCAACAACATCGCCAACCTGAACACCACGGCGTTCAAGCGCCAGCGGGCGGAATTCAACGACCTGCTGTATCAGTCGCAGATCCAGGTCGGCGCCACGTCGTCGGACAGCGGAACGCTGGTGGTCTCCGGCGCCGAGTTCGGCACCGGCGTGAAGGTCGGGTCGGTCTACCGCATCCACGAGCAGGGGAACATGCTGTCGACCAGCAACAACCTGGACCTCGCCATTCAAGGCAAAGGCTATCTTCAGATCACCATGCCCGATGGCACGACCGCCTATACCCGCGCCGGATCGCTCCAACTCAGCCCGGAGGGCACCATCGTCACGCCACAGGGCTATACGGTGGCGCCCGGCATCACCATTCCGAACGACGCGCTCGAAGTCAGCATCAATGCCAGCGGCGAGGTGCTGGTCAAACTGCCGGCCCAGGTGAACCCGAGCAATGTCGGCCAGATCCAGCTCGCCAACTTCCCGAACGAAGCCGGCTTGCAGGCGCTCGGCGACAACATGCTCAAGGAGACCGCCGCCTCCGGCAATGCCGTCACGGGCGTCCCCGGGGCGGCCGGATTCGGCAGCATCCTGCAGGGCTTCCTGGAAACCTCGAACGTCAACATGGTCAACGAGATCACGACGATGATCTCGGCCCAACGCGCCTACGAACTCGCCTCCAAGGTGGTGCAGACCTCCGACGAGATGCTGAGCTCGCTGGTGCAGACCGCTTAGGGCTAACGCACGTGGGGACAGTCATGACAACCATGGTCGGCCGGCCGGCGATTTTCGCCGTGTTGCTGGCACTCGCCATTCTGAGCGCATTGACCGCCGCGCCGCGCCACGCCTTTGGCGCCACCACGGTTTTCAACGAGCACGTCGTGGTGCACGACGACGTGATCCGGCTCGGCGATCTGTTCGACGGCATCGAGGGCGGCCCGGGGGGCACAGCTCACCAGCCCGTCGCCCAGGCGCCGGCGCCCGGTGAGCGCGTCGTCTATGATATTTCCCGCCTAGCCGCGGTCGCGCGCGCCCACGATATCGATTGGCGGCCGCGCACCTGGTCAGACCGCCTGGTGATCGAGCGCGCAAGTCAGCGAATCGGCCAGGACGCCATCGAGGCGGCCTTGCGCACCGAGCTGAAGCGCCGCGGGTTGAGCCGCAAGAGCGACATCGAACTGGCGAGCCGTGGCCTGGAAATGCAGGTGCCCTCCGGCGTGGCGCCCATGATCGCCGTGCAGCAGTTCGACCACGATGAACGCGGCGGCCGGTTTGTCGCCATCATCGCCGCCCCGGCGGACGCACCGACCGCCCGGCTGACCGTGCAAGGCCGGGTTTTCGAGACCGTCGAAGTCCCGGTGCTCGCCCGCCGCATGAATGCCGGCGAGGTGATCCGCAAGGACGACATCGAATGGACGAACATGCGGGCCGATCAGGTCAATCGCAACGTCTTGACCGACGCTGGCCGCTTGATCGGCCAGGAAGTCCGCCGCGGCACCCCAGCCGGTCAGCCGGTGCGGGCCGGCGACATCCGCTCGCCCATCATCGTCAGCAAGAACAGCATCGTCACCATGGTTCTCCAGACTCCCAAGATGCAGCTCACCTCGAAGGGCCGCGCCATGGAGGATGCCAGCATGGGAGATGCCGTCCGCATCATGAACACCCAGAGCAAAACCGTCGTCGAGGCGACCGTCGTCGGTGCCAACACCGTCCAGGTCGTGCCTGCCGCCGCGATGCCGTACTGAGGAGAAGCCCGATGCCCCGTTCGTTCCCGACCCGAGCCTTACGCATTCTCGGCGCCGTCGCCGCGATGCTCGCCCTGTCGGCATGCAACACCTATCAGCGGCTGACCCAGGTCGGCTCGACGCCGCAGCTCACCGAAATCCGCAATCCGCAGCAGGATCCGAGCTACCGTCCGGTGACCCTACCGATGCCCAAGGCCGACCCCGACAACCGCCAGGCCAACAGCCTGTGGCGGCCCGGCGCCCGCGCCTTCTTCAAGGATCAACGCGCCGCCCAGACCGGCGATATCCTGACCGTCGTCATCGATATCAACGACAAGGCGGCGCTCACCAATTCGACCAACCGGTCGCGCACCAACAAGGAAACCTCGGCCCTGAACGGCTTTCTGGGCTTCGAGGCCAATCTGAGCAAGGTGCTGCCCAATCAAGTCGACAACACCAACCTGCTCGGCCTCGACGGCGCGACCAACAACGCCGGCGCGGGCAAAATCGACCGCGAGGAAGAGATCGAACTCAAGGTCGCGGCCATCGTCACCCAGGTCCTGCCGAACGGCAACCTGGTAATCCACGGCAAGCAGGAAGTGCGCGTGAACTACGAAGTGCGCGAGCTGCAGATTGCCGGCGTGGTGCGCCGCGAGGACATCGCATCGACCAACACGATCAGCTACGAGAAGATCGCCGAGGCCCGCATCGCTTACGGCGGCCGTGGCCTGCTGACCGACGTGCAGCAGCCACGCTACGGCAATCAGGTGATCGACATCCTGTTCCCGTTCTGATCTGGTCGGACCGGGTGGTTACAAAAAAGGCCGGCGTCCATGACGCCGGCCTTTGCCGTATCGAAGGATCGAAAACGTCAGTCGTCGCGCCGAGTACGTTCGAGGCGCTCATGCCGCTCCTGGGCTTCGATGCTGAGCGTGGCGATCGGTCGCGCATCCAGGCGGCGCAGACTGATGGGTTCGTTGGTTTCGACACAGTAGCCGTAGCTGCCGTCCTCGATCCGCTGCAGGGCTTCGTCGATCTTCGCGATCAGCTTGCGCGCCCGGTCCCGGGTGCGCAGTTCGATGGAGCGATCGGTCTCGAGCGAAGCGCGGTCGGCGATATCGGGCTCCCGCAGTCCGCTTTCCTGAAGATGCTGCAGAGTCTCCGTCGATTCGTAGAGAAGTTCGTCCCGCCACTTCAGCAGTTTGCGGCGAAAATATTCCCGTTGGCGCGGGTTCATGAAGGGCTCGTCGTCCGACGGCCGGTATTCGGGAGGCAACGTCACGGACATCGTATTGCACCACTCAGACCAAGCATTGAAGCGGCGCGGAGTATATGAATCCCAAGGGCTTCGAGCAAGCCCGGCCAATCGGGCCGGTCCCAAATTAAACCAAATATTTTCAATATCTTAGCGGGAAACGCTAGGTCTTGAGACCATATTTGGCCAATTCCACCGCGGCACGGACCTCGATTTGGTCCAAAATCTCGCCGAGGGCGGGGTCGCTGACCGTGCTGCGCTGCTGGCGAACCGAGCAAGCCAGATCCTGCAGGCTCTCACGCGACAGACCGCCCATCAGCAGCCCATAGCGGATCTCGTCGAGGCGGTCGAGCAGGTCGGACGCCCGTTGCAGACCCTTGGAGCGACCGGTCGTGGCGTCGCCGACTTCCTGAAGGGCTAGCAACGAATCCACAGCGCCGACCGAAGCGGCGCCGGTCAGCGGCGAACTCGCCGGCGTCTGGTCGTCGTCCCCGGCCGTCAGGTGATGGGCAAAATCCGTGGATTTGCCATTGCCGGTCCGCCCGATACGGCGGAGCGGCTGGGAACGGATCGGTCCACTCTCATTGATTTTCATCGCGCGCAGTTTACTCGCGGGCGTGTTGATTACGGCCGTCAGACTGCGCCGGGAACCTTAAAAAGCGGTTAAGCAAGGCCGCCCTGTCGGAACGCGGAAAAACTTGCCGCGCGGCGACCGGCAAGGCTTGCCGCCTGGACAGGCGTTTCTCGCCGCCGTCCGGGAGATAAGAATTCTTCATAAGGAATTTCAATAGGTTAGATCGGGCCAGCCAGTGGCACGCGATTCGCTAGGGAATGGGGACGAACGGTTGTGTCCGTCACGACGATGAGTTGCCCAACAATGCCGATGTCCAATCGCCCCCTGACCACCCTGCTGGCGCTGTGCCGCGTTTTCGCGCTGGCCGGGGGTCTGCTGCTTCTGATGGCTTCGTCCGTGAGCGCCAACTCGCGCATCAAGGACATCGCCGATTTCGAAGGCGTGCGCGACAACCAGTTGGTCGGCTATGGGCTCGTCGTCGGCCTCAATGGCACCGGAGACTCCCTCACCAATTCGCCGTTCACCAAGCAGAGCCTGATCGGCATGCTCGAGCGGCTCGGTGTCAATATCCGCAACGACAATATCAAGACCGCCAACGTCGCGGCGGTCATGGTGACGGCGGTCCTGCCGCCGTTCGCCCGCCATGGTACGCGGCTCGACGTTACCGTCAGCGCGCTCGGCGACGCCAAAAGCCTGCAGGGCGGCAATCTGCTGGTCACGCCGCTGGTCGGCGCCGACGGCGAGGTCTATGCGGTCGCCCAGGGCAATACCGCCGTCTCCGGCTTCACCGCCAAGGGCGAAGGCGCCTCGGTGACCAAGGGCGTCCCGACCACGGCGCGCATCCCGAACGGTTCCATTGTCGAGCGCGAAGTCGGCTTCGAGCTGGCCTCGCTCAACAACGTCTACCTGTCCCTGCGCAATCCGGACTTCACCACCGCCACGCGGGTCGCCGAAGCGATCAACAATTATCTCGGCGGTGCCCCCGCGAAGCCGCTCGACCCGGCGACCATTTCCATGGGCGTGCCGCCGCGTTACCAGGACAACATCGTCGCCCTGCTCACGGACGTCGAGCAGTTGCGCATCGTACCCGACCAGGTCGCGCGCGTGGTGGTCGACGAGCATTCCGGCGTCATCGTGATGGGCGAGAACGTCCGTATCTCCACCATCGCGATCGCCCAGGGCAACCTGACCATCCGCATCACCGAGACGCCGCAGGTGTCGCAGCCGACGCCGTTCTCGACCGGCGGCCAAACCGCCGTGGTGCAGCGCACCGACATCCAGGTCAGCGAGAGCGAAGAACGCAAGCTCGCCATCCTGCAACAGGGCATCAGCCTGCAGGAGCTGGTCAATGGCCTCAACGCGCTCGGCATCGGCCCGCGCGACATGATCTCGATCCTGCAGACCATCAAGGCCGCTGGCGCGCTGCAAGCCGAAATCGAGGTGCTGTGATGAGCGGCAATCTCATCCAGAGCGCCCTCCCCGCGGCCACTTATCAATCTGCAGCCCCGAAGCTGGCGCACACCCAGTCGGCGGCCCAGGCGCGCAAGGCCGCCGAGGAATTCGAAGCGTTCTTCATCGCGCAGACCGTCGAAGCCATGTTTGCCGGCGTCGAGACCGACGGCCCGTTCGGCGGCGGGCATGCGGAGCAGGTTTTCCGCTCCATGCTCAGCCAGGAATACGGCAAGTCGATGGCGCGATCCGGCGGCATGGGCATCGCGGACCAGGTCTATCGCGAGATCCTCAAGACTCAGGAGGTCAAGTAATCATGGCCGCAAGTCAAACATTGCTCGATGACCTGATGGTCATTTCCAGCCGCCTGACCGACCTGATGTCGCGCGAGAACGAGATTCTGCGCAGCATGCGGCCAGGCGACATCAAGGATCTTCAGCAGGATAAGGCGGATCTGGCGCAACGCTATGAACAGCACATGCTCGCTGTGCAAACAGACCCGGCGATTCTCGCCTCGGCGAGCCCGGCCATGCGCGCCAAGCTGCGCGAACACTCGGCTCGCTTCGAAACCGTGCTGGTCGAGAACGAGCGCCGGCTGCGTTCCCTCCGCTCGATCAGCGAGCGCCTGATGAAAACGATCGTCGATGCCGTCACGGAACAGCAGCGCGCTCCCGCCTACTCGAGCGCGGGCGTGATGAACGAGCGCTCCGGCCCCGGCCGACGCACCGTCGCCGTGACGCTGAACAAGCAGCTCTAGGTCGGGAGGGGCACCGTCATGTCGGCATCTTCAATCAACGTTGCGCTGAGCACCGCGGTTTCCGGCTTGTCCGTCAGCCAGGCTGCCCTGTCGACGACCTCCAACAATATCGCGAATGCCAACACGATCGGTTTCAGCAAGAAGAAGGTCAATGTCGAGTCGGTTCTGCTCGACGGCCAGGGCGCCGGCGTAAAAGTTTCCAGCATTACCCGCCACGTCAACGAATTCCTGCTGCGTGACGTGCGCAGCCAGACGTCGTTCCTTGGCGATGCTGCGACGCGCAGCGAATACTATTCCTCGATGCAGGACATGTTCGGCAAACCGGACGCCAACGCCTCGCTGTCGGCACGTCTCACCACCCTGGCGAACAGCCTGCAGGCCTTGGCGGTCGACCCGTCTTCGTCCAACGATCAATTGAGCGTGGTGGGGACAGCGCTTACCGCGACCCGTCAGATCAACCAGATGGCGCAAAACGTCCAGGATCTGCGCAATCAGGCAGACAACGATCTCGACAGCGCCATCACCACGGTGAACACACTGCTCACCAACATCGGCGAGCTTAACCGCCAGATTTCACGCAATGTGGCGCTGAACCTGCCGACCGGCGACATGCAGGACCAGCGCGACGAGGCCATTCGCAGCCTGTCGACCTACATGGATGTCAGCTATTTCACGCGCGCCACCGGCGAGACCGTCATCTTCTCGGGATCCGGCCGCACCCTGGTCGACAAGACAGCCGTGACAGTCAGTTATACGCCGGCCTCCTCCCTCAGCGCGGTCAGCAGCTATCCAAGTGGCGGCATTCCGGGAATCACGATCGGCGGGGTCGATGTCACCACGGAATTCCGTTCCGGCGAGATCAAGGCGCTGATCGACATGCGCGACGTCGATCTGCCCAACATGACGACGGAACTCGACCGGCTCGCCACCGTGCTGCGCGACCAGATCAACGCCGTGCACAACGACGGCGCGGCGTTCCCGCCTCCCGACACCTTGACCGGCACCCGCACCTTCGCCGCTCCGGCAACCGATACGGTCAGCCTGACCGGCATCGTGCGCATCGCCGTGGTCGACGCGGACGGCAACGCGGTCGGCGCGCCCTTCGATTTCAGCCTCGACGATCTGACCACCGTGGTCGGCGCCGCCCCAACGGTCAATCAGATCCGCGACGCCATCAACGGCGTCTATTCGGCCTCCGTGCCGCCGATCCCCGGCCTCGCCGGCGCGACCGCCAGCGTCAATGGGGACGGCGCGCTGGTGATCGACGCCAATACCGCCGGCCAGGGCATCGCCATCAACGAGCGCACCAGCGCGGAGGCGACCACCGGCTTCGGTTTCTCCCATTACTTCGGGCTCAACGACTTCCTGGTCGGCTCGACCGTTGGCGGCTTGTCGCGCAACATCACCGTGCGCAGCGACATCGTCGCGGATCCGCAACTGCTCGCGCGCGGCGAACTGACCGAGGGCGCCCTGGTGAGCGGCGGCACCGCCATCACCGTGGGCGACGCGAGCGTCGTGACGCGCATGGCGAACAAATTCAACGAAAACGTGAGCTTCGCCGCCGCGGGCGGACTTCCCGCCAGCAGCACGACGCTCAGCGGCTACGGCGCCGCCATCCTGTCCGACAACGCCACCCGCTCGGCGGATGCCGACGAGAACCGCGATTTTCGTCAAACGGTATTGAGCGACGTCGAGCACAAGGCCGCCTCCGAAAGCGGTGTCAACATGGACGAGGAACTGGCCAATCTGATCCTCTACCAGAATGCTTATGGGGCATCGGCACGCGTGATCACGACCCTATCCGAAGTCATGAAAACCCTGATCGACATGGTTTGATGGGAGGCATGAATGACACGCATCGCAAACCTCGCACAACATACCCAGATCCTCGGGAACATTCGCGAAACGCAGACGCGCATGCACGACCTTCAGATCCAGATGGCGACGGGCTTCAAGTCCCAGCGCTACTCGGGCATCGCCCACGACTCGCGCCAGTTGGTTAATCTCGAGTCCAGCCGATCCCGCATGGAGCAATATCAGACCAACAACAACACGATAAACCTGCGCCTGCAGACCATGGAGATTTCGGTCGGGCACGTCTTCGACTCGGCGAGCAAGCTGAAGACCCTGCTGACCAATGCACTGAATGCCAACAATGCCGTCGACATGGCCCTTCCACAGGAAGCACAGAACATGCTGGCCGAGGTTGCCAAGCAATTGAACACCAAGATCGGCGACCGCTACCTGTTTGCCGGCAGCAAGACCGACACGGCGCCTGTCGACCTCAGCGCGCCCGGCTTCACCGCGCCGCCGAACGTTTATCCGAGCGTCGCCGATACCGGTTACTACCAGGGCGACGACGTGCAGCTCACGACACGCGCGGCCGACGATTTCGATCTCACCTATGGCGTGACCGCCAGCGAGGATGGTTTCGAGCAGATCGTCCGGGCCCTCAACCTGACCGCCAGCGTCACTCTATCGCCCACCGTGGACCGCAACCGCCTGCAGGACGCCTTGGATGTGGTCAATGAGGCGATCTCCAACCTGCCGACCATACGCAGCCGGATCGGCACGGCGCAGAACGCGCTCGACCTCGCAAACGAGGTCCATGCCGATATGACGACCTATTTCGACCAATCGATTACGAATCTGACGTCCGTCGATATCACCGAGGCGGCGAGTCGCATGTCGGCGGAGCAAGTGCTGCTTCAAGCCTCTTATATGACGATTTCACAGCTCGGCCAGCTCAGCCTGGCCAACTTCATGCGCTGAGCATGGTGGCTCGGACCGCAGTTCTTAACTTTCGCCTGCCGCTTATAGGAGAACACCCATGTTAGCCAACCAGTCCGCGCTCCAGTCCACCGCGGCTCCGCCGGCCACCGACATCGGCGATGCCAATCAGACGCTCGTGATCGAGTCGCGTTTTGGCACGCTGACGGTCCGCCCCCGAGCGTCGCTTCTCTTCCCTCAGGGTCTGCTCGGCTTTGCCGACTACCGCGACTTCGCTCTGGCGGATCTGCCCGACGGCAAGCAGCCGCAGTTCAAGGCGCTGCAATGCCTGACCGACGCCAACCTCGCCTTCCTGGTGGCGCCATTGCCCAGCGACAGCACCGCCATCGATGCGGATGATATCCAGGAGGCCTGCAACAGCCTCTCGATCACGCCGGAAGATCTCGCGATCGTGCTGATCGTGACGGTGCGGCGCGACGACGATGGCGCGCATGTGTCGGTCAATCTGCGGGCGCCCGTGCTCATCGACACCCGCCACCGAGTTGCGCGGCAATACGTGCTGCCCAACAACAAATACCAGATCCGTCACAAACTCTGACGGATCCGCCGACGCGGAGATGCGTACCATGACAAGTGCGGGATTACCGCCCATAGCTCTCGAGGCCGTGCTGAAGCTGCTGGCCATCGCCGAGGACAATGCCACGACGCGCAAGACGGTCAGAGTCGTCGCAAAACCCAAGCTCCGGCTCGAGCTGACACCGCCGGCCGTGCCTTTCGCCTCTCCCGTGCGGAGCGGCATGCCGGTGGCCGCGCCGCGCGCGCCGCGCAAGGCCAGTCCGCGCAAGCAGACCAACGCTCGCCCGAACGCGGAAGGAGCCGAGTCGTGCTGAACCCCATTGGCGCATCCGACAAGACCGAGCGGCCCGACGTCGTCATCCTGTGCGGCGGGCTCGGCACGCGCCTGCGCGAGGAAACCGAGTTCAAGCCGAAGCCCATGGTGGAAATCGGCGGCCGGCCGATCCTGTGGCACATCATGAAGCACTATCACGGCGCCGGTTCGCGCAATTTCGTGCTTTGTCTCGGCTACAAGGGCGACGTCATCCGCGACTACTTCCTCAACTACCGGCGCTACAACTCGGACTTCGCGGTCGATTTCGGCAGCGGCAACATCGAAACCCTGTCCAACGGGTTCGATGAGGACTGGCGGGTCGTTCTGGCCGAAACCGGCAAGGACACCTTGACCGGCTCGCGTATCCGCAAGGCGCTGCATTACGTGCGCGGCAATACCTTTTTCGCGACTTACGGCGACGGGGTATCCGATGTCGATCTCGACGCCCTGCTCGCCCACCACCGCAAGTCGGGCAGGCTTGCCACCGTAACCGCCGTGCATCCATCGTCGCGCTATGGCGAGCTGGCGATTGCCGACGGCGCGGTTAAAACGTTCCATGAGAAGCCGCAGATTACGGCCGGCTGGATCAACGGCGGATTCCTGGCCATCGAGAAGGCCGCATTCGACCGCGTCCGTCTCGACGACAACATCGGCCTCGAACAGGGCGTTCTCGAATATCTTGCCGCCGAGAACGAGCTTGCCGTGTATCAGCATCCCGGATTCTGGCAGTGCATGGACACGTTCCGCGAGATGCAGTTGCTCAACGAAATGTGGACCGCCGGCAACGCTCCCTGGCGCACCTGGGACAAGAAAGACCAATCGAAATGCCTGCGGTCGGCGTAACCGGCGCATTCTGGCGCGGCCGGCGGGTTTTCGTCACGGGCCACACCGGCTTCATGGGTGGCTGGCTGTGCACGTGGCTGGCGCGCATGGGCGCCGAGGTCCACGGCTATGCCCTGCCCGCCCCGACCCAGCCGAGCTTTTACGAGTCCGTGGGACTTTGTGGCGCGGTGCGGTCCACCATCGCCGATGTCCGCGATCTCGAGCGGTTGTGCACGGCGCTGCGCCAGAGCCAGGCGGACATCGTCTTCCATCTCGCCGCCCAGCCCCTGGTCCGCCAGGCGTACGCCAATCCGGTGGAGACCTATGCGGTCAACGTGATGGGCACCGTGCACCTGCTCGAAGCCATGCGCCGCGCCGGCACCGCGCAGGCGGCGGTCATTGTCACCACGGACAAGGTCTATGAAAATCAGGAATGGCCCTGGGGCTACCGCGAAGCCGACGCGCTCGGCGGCCGCGAGCCCTATGGCAACAGCAAGGCCTGCGCGGAACTGGCCGTCGATGCCTACCGCCGGTCATTTTTTGCCGATGGCGATGCGCCGGGCATCGCCACGGTGCGGGCCGGCAATATCATCGGCGGCGGCGACTGGGCGGTCGATCGCCTGGTGCCCGACGCAATCCGTGCCTTTTCCGCCGGCAAGCCCCTCGAAATCCGCCATCCGCACGCCGTGCGCCCGTGGCAGCACGTGCTCGACCCGGTGCGCGGCTTCCTCATGCTCGCCGAACGGTTGGCCGAGGCGCCGAAGACCTTTTCATCGGCCTGGAATTTCGGCCCGCCGGAAGACGACGCCCGTGCGGTCGGCTGGATCGCCGACCGCGTGGCCCACCACTGGGGCACGGGAGTTGCATGGCATTCGACGCCCAGCACCGGGCCGCACGAGGCGCGGCTGCTGATGCTGAACAGCGCCAAGGCGAAGACCGAACTGGGCTGGACTTGCCGGTGGGATGCCGACACGGCCATCCGCCACACGGTCGAATGGTACCGCCTGTTTTATGACGCAGGCGATGTACGCGAGCTGACCGACCGCCAAATCGCGGGTTCTGACGAAGAGTGGAAAAATGATGACAACCGCGGCCAGAAAACTGCCCGAGACTCCGATGCCCGCGAGCCCGTCGCGCAGTTCTAAGGAACCAACGGCGAAGGCCACCGCACGCCGGAGCTGCCGCTTCTGTGCCGCCCCCCTGCGGCACACCATGGTCGACCTTGGAGTCATGCCGCCAGCCAACTACTACTTGCGCGCCGAGGATCTCGGCCGCGCGGAACCATTCTATTCCCTGCACGCCTTCGTCTGCGAAGGCTGCCTGCTGGTGCAAATCGACGACGTGCAGTCGCCGCAGCAACTGTTCTCCGACTACGCCTACTTCTCATCCTACTCGGATAGCTGGCTGCGCCATGCCGAAGACTATGTCGCATCGATGGTCCGGCGCTTCGGTTTCGGCGCCCGGTCGAAAGTCATCGAGATCGCCAGCAACGACGGCTACCTGCTGCAGTATTTCGTCGCGCGCGGCGTGCCGGTGCTCGGCATCGAGCCGGCCGCCAATGTGGCGAAGGTCGCGGAAGCCAAAGGCGTGCCGACGGTCATCGAGTTTTTCGGCGTGGAGACCGCTCGCACGCTCGTCGCCGATGGCCAGCAGGCCGATCTGCTGATCGGCAACAACGTGCTGGCGCACGTGCCGGACCTCAACGATTTCGTCGCCGGCCTGAAGATCGCGCTCAAGCCGGACGGTATGCTGACCATGGAGTTTCCGCACCTGCTGAAGCTCATGGCTCACAACCAGTTCGACACGATTTATCACGAGCATTTCTCGTATTTCTCCCTGCTCGCGGTGAAGCGCATCTTCGCCCATCACGGAATCCGGCTGTTCGACGTGGAAGAGTTGCCGACCCACGGCGGCTCGCTGCGCATCTACGGCTGCCATGCGGAGGCGCCGCGCATGACCGAGGCGAGCGTCGGGGAGCTTGCCGCGCGCGAAATCGCCGCCGGGCTTGGCGATATCGCGACCTATGCCGGTTTCGCCGAGCAGGTGAAGCGGACCAAGCGCGAGCTTCTCAAGTTCCTGATCGCCGCCAAGGAAGCCGGCAAGACCATCGTCGCCTATGGCGCTCCGGCCAAGGGCAACACGCTTCTCAACTACTGCGGCATCCGCGGCGATTTCCTCGACTACACGGTGGACGCCAGTCCCTACAAGCAGGGGCTGTATCTGCCAGGCACCCATATTCCGATCCATGCGCCCGAGCGCATCTTCGACACCAAACCGGATTACGTGCTGATCCTGCCCTGGAACATCAAGGACGAGATCATGGGCAAGATGGCCGGGATTCGCGGATGGGGTGGCAAATTCGTCGTGCCGATCCCCAGCGTGACCGTGATCGACCGATAGGCGAGTGCGAGCAGGCGAACCATGGAGTTCAGGAAAACCGCACTGAAAGGCGCCTACGTCATCGAGCCGGAACCGGCGAACGATGAACGCGGCCTCTTTGCCCGCACGTTCTGCGTCCGGGAGTTCGCCAAGCACGGCTTGTCGACCGAAATGGCCCAGTGCAGCACCTCGTTCAACCGGCGCCAGGGCACGCTACGCGGCTTGCATTACCAGGCCTCGCCCCATGCGGAAGACAAGCTGGTGCGGGTCACCAGCGGGGCGGTGTTCGATGTGATCGTGGATCTGCGGAAAAACTCGCTGACCTTCGGCCGCTGGTTCGGCGTGGTGCTGTCGGCCGAGAACCGCCGCATGCTCTACATCCCGAAAGGCTTTGCCCACGGGTTCCAGACACTCAAGGACGATAGCGAGGTGTTTTATCAGATCTCGACATTCTACGAGCCGGCCAGCGTGCGCGGCATCCGTTGGAACGATCACGATCTCGAGATCGCATGGCCCGATCCCTCGAACGCGATCGTTTCCGATCGCGATCGGCAACTGCCCTCGATGGCTGACCGGTTACCCTGCCCCGCACAGCCCACCAAGAGGACATACGCATGACTCTCGCGGGCATTCCATTCTCCGTGCTGGGCGCCGACGGCTTTGTCGGCCGGGCGATGTGCCGCTACCTCCGCGGCGAGGGGGCGGACGTGCGCGCCTTCGGCCGCGCCGATACCGACTATTTCTCGCGGCCGCTCGGCCACGCGATCTATTGCGCCGGCCTGACCGCGGATTACCAGAGCCGGCCGTTCGATACGGTCGAGGCCCATGTCACCCTGTTCGCGAGGTTGCTCAAGGATGCGGCCTTCGAATCGATGATCTATCTGTCATCGACCCGCCTGTACGACAGCGGTACCGGCACCGGCTCGGAAGAGGAATCCCTCACCCTGTCACCGCATAATCCGCGCCACCTCTATGATTTCACCAAAGGGCTCGGCGAAGTTCTGTGCCTGACCGCAGGACGCGCCAATGTGCGCGCAGCGCGGCTGGCCTGCGTCTATGGCGATGACCTGTCGGCCGATAATTTCCTGCACAATCTGCTACGCGACGCGGGCGGCAACCGTGCCCTGAGCGTCAACAGCCACCCCCGCGTGGTGCGCGACTACGTCCATTTGGACGATGTCTGCCGCGCCTTGGCCGCCATCGCGACGACCGGCCGGCGGCAGATCTATAACGTGGCGAGCGGGCGCAATACCGCCAATAACGAGCTGTTCGCGCTGATCGAGCGGCTGACCGGCTGCGCCATCACGCCGACGGTCGCATCGGATACCTGCTGCCCGCGCAGCCCTCAGATCGACGTCTCGGCCCTGGCCGAGGATTTCGCCATCCGGCCGCGCAAGATCGAGGACGCGCTCAGTGAGATGCTTGCCGACCGATCGAAGGACTCTCCGAAAATGGCGGCCGGCCGATGAACCGTCGCCCTCGGAAGCCTCCTCCTCAGGCGAATCTCGCCGCCAACTTCGGCGGCAGCGCATTCGCCTATCCCGTGCCGGCGGGCTTTACGGCCGGTGCACCCGGCTGATCATGCAGTTGACCGCTTAGTCCGGCTCCTGCCCACGCACACCGATCTTGCGCGCGGGCAGACCGGCCCAAATCTCGTAATCCGGAATTTCGCCACGTACCACCGAGCCCGCGCCGATGATCGCACCGCGACCGATCTTGGCGCCATCCAGCAGGACCGCATTGGCTCCCACCCAAACGTCGTCGCCGATTTCCACGCCGCCCTTGGGCGGTAGGAAACCTTGTCGCGCGATGGTAAGGTCCCGGCGTTCGAATGCATGATTGGCTGGCACGACCTGCACGCCGGGGGCAAGCAGGACGTCATTGCCGAGAAAGATGCCGCTACCGCTATAGAGCACGCAGTGCGCGTTGATCATACAGCGTTCGCCAATGACCACATCGCCCGTGCCACCCACGGTGCGAATCACGGCGAATTCGAAAACCTTGGAGCCAGGGCCAATGACAATACGGGTGCCGCGCATCGAAGGGAAAATGCGGGCGTCGGGGCTGACCCAGGCGGTCGGCGCTACGGTCAGAGCCTCGGGTTGATGCTCAGCCGACATCGGCGTAAATCCAAAAGAATACGCGGACGGTAACCCATAACCTCGGCAATGGGCCGCGACACCTTGGCCTGGCCGGCACGCCGGGCCGGAACAGCACACCTTCGCCTGTCCGACAGGCGGGCATCAGGGTTTCACGCGGCGCAGATAGCCGCCCGGAGAGCTGGAGATCAGCAGCTTCGCGTTGACGAACGGGTCGCGCACGAACTCGCTATTTTCGGCAAGGAAAGCGTCGAGCGCCGTGGCCGGATTGTTGCCGGGCCCCCACGGCCGCGGCCGGTGGTCATGGTTCGGAATCTGCTCGACCAGCGTGTCGGCGACGATCAGGAACTGTCCCGTCGTCACCAGCGGCGCGTAGAGCCGCAGCTCGGCCAGCACGTGCTCATGGGTATGGTTCGAATCGAGGACGATCATGACACGGGCGCCCGCCGGAATCCGCGACTTGACGTCTTGGAGAACCGCCGCGTCGACCGACGAGCCCTGGATCATCTCGATGCGCTGGGCGAGGGGATGCTCCTCGATGGCGGCGCGGTTATGCGGCCGGATATCGATATCGATGCCGACCACCTTCCCTTCGCCGATCAGTTGCAGCATGGAAGCGTAGAAGATCAGCGAGCCGCCGCGGGCGACGCCGGTCTCGACGATGACCTGGGGGCGCGTCTCCCAGATGATCTCCTGGGCGGCCATGACGTCCGGCGGAATCTGGATGATCGGCAGACCCAGCCAGCTCCACTGATAAGGCCAGTTGTGCCGGTCCGAGAGAATCGCCAGATCGAGCGCCCGACGTTGGAGGGAACTGTCCTCCGACATGCGCGCGGCCGCCGTGCGCTTGTTTCGCTCGAACGCCGCCCGGTCGTCGCCGGGGATGGCAGCCGCCCGAGACTCGATTACCATTGCCATGATCTCTCCTATAGTGAGCGTAGACCGTGAAGTTGGGCGACCTGCTCCAGCATTTCCTGGAATTGGTGCAAGAAACGCGGCTCGTCGCACAGCGGCGAGCTCCGCATGATATCGCGCAGGCCGGTGCGCCAGGCCGAGAGCTTGGCGCGGTCCCCGGCCAAGGCAACGGCCCGGGCCACGAACGCTTCAGGCGTTTCGACACAGAGCTCACCCAGCCCGCAATGCATCAGGATGGCGTAGCTGATGCGCTGATGATAGGCCTCTCCCACCATGCTCACGACGGGAACGCCCATCCATAGGGCCTCGCAGGTCGTGGTGCCGCCGGTCACCGGAAAGGTATCGAGCGAGATGTCGATATCGTTGTAGTAATCCAGGTGATCGCGCTGCTGCTTCCAGTTGTCCATGAGGAAGAAGCGGTCGGAATCGACGCCCTGCTTGGCGAATTCGTCAGCGATATGACGGCAGAGCATGACCGACGACGCCTCGGGGCGGACCATCAGGAAGCGGGAGTTGGGCACCTGGGCCATGACTTTGGCCCAGAGCGCGATCGTTTCGCGGTCGAACTTGTAGGGATTGTTGAGAGTGCCGAAGGTGACATAGCCATTGCGCTCCATCGGCAGCACGGGATCGATCTCGATGTCCTTGAACTTGCCGAAGCAGAGCCAGGCGTCCGGCATGACGAGCGGCACCTCCACCAAGGTGCTCTCGTCGGTCGGCAGCACGAACCGGTCCATCACCACGTAATCGATCGCCTTCAGCCCGCAGGTAAACGGGTATCCAAGCCACGACATCTGCACCGGCGCCGGCTTGTACGCAAGAGCGCCCAGGCGCGTACCCTGGGTGAAGCCATTGAGCTCCAGCAGCACGTCGACTCCATCGGAACGGATCTTCTGAGCGATTTCGCGCAACGTCAGGTTGTCGACAAAGGTGAACCGATCGACAGACTTCTGGAACGTCTCCTGGACCGCGTCGCCTGGATGACGTAGCGGCGAATAGCAATAAAGCGCGATTTTCGATCGATCGTAGCCTTCGACCAAAGGATGTAGGAAGCGTGCGACGGAGTGGCTGCGCAGGTCCGACGACAGGATGCCGACCCGGATGCGGCCGTCGGGAGACCTTGGGCGGGGATCCACCAGTGGCGCCTGAGCCGCCATGCCTTCGATGACATCCGCCCATTTGCGCACGAGGCCGACCAGTGTTCCGGTCTCCTCGGCACCGCGGGCGAAAACCAGCAGATCCAGAAACAATGCGGAAAGACCGTCCGGCCGGAGCTTCTCGCAGGTCTCCCAGACGTTGCCTAGTCTCTCCAACGAGTCGAAGTCGCACATTGACTTGAACAGTTGGAGCAATCCGGGAACCTGCTCGGCGCTGAAATTCGGCATGTCCAGAGCGGCTCGGCCGAATAGATGGGCCTGATCGAACTCGCGGATCTGCCGCAACGCGCGCGTCAGGTTGACCTGGCCCGTGATGTAAGAGGGATTAGCCTTGAGAGAAAACCGGAACATCTTCACTGCGATGTCGGCGTTGCCGAGATACATGAAGGTACTGCCCAGATTGCCGTAGGCTGGGTAGAAGTCCGGGTCGAGCTTGATCGATTTCTGAAACAGCGGCTTGGCCGCTTCGCATTTGCCGGCGTTGAGTAGAACTGCGCCTACGTCGTTCCACACCACTGCATTGTCGGCATGGACCGCGAGAATGTCGTCGAGAATTTGTTGCCCAGCATCCGTCAGACCGCGCTCAATCAGATTGACAGCGATGCCGACTTCGGAAGCCCAGAGCTTGGGATGCTTACGCAGCGCCTCACGGAAATTGGCGCGCATTTCCTCGGTGCGCGCGCCCGGATTGAGGAAAGTGGCCAGATTATGGCTGAGCTCGGAGCCCTCTTCGGCCAAACCAACGGCTTTCTCAAATAAGATTTGGGCTTCCTCGATGCGGCCTTGGCCGTGAATGGCGACCGCCAAGTTGGTCAGATCATCGGCGTTATCGGACTGGATCTTCAAGAGCGCGCGAAATTGAGCCTCGGCATCCGCATGCTGATTCAACTTCAAGGCAACGCAGGCCAATTTGCGTTGTGCCTCTATACATGCGGGATCCGTGCGCAAGACAGCCCGAAGGGTCTTGATCGCCTCGTCGAAACGGTCGAGTTCGTAGAGCACGATACCGTGGTTGAGGCGGGCTGCCAGGTCGTTCGGCGCCAGACGCCGGGCGGCCGCATAGTGACTTTCTGCCGCGTCGCGCCGGTCAAGAGCCCGCAGGACACCGCCGATATTGTTCCGCCCGCTGGCATTCTTGGGATCGAGCGCGACAGCGCGTTCGAGATATTCCAGCCCGGCTTTACTATCGCCCTGTTGATGGATCAACACCCCCAGCAACTGCAGCGCGTCCACGTTTTGCGGATGGGCGGCGAGCACGGCCTGGTAGGCCGCTTTCGCATCGTCGAGGCGTCCAGCCTGGTGAGCGGCGGTCGCGGCCTGGAGATAGGTGCCCACTGAGACCGACAGGTTGGGCTTCGCGGGACTGTGGCCATGAGAGGACTTCAAATAACCGCCGACCTGTCGCGCTTTAACCGCCATCTTGTTGGTCCTTTGTGCTCTTGTATGATTGAAAACGAATCGGGACAGCCCTGTTGCGGCTGAAGAAATTCTCGCCGATTATCGTTAATGAAATGTGAACCGGGCGTCCGCCATCCCGACATTTCCCCGTCTAAGTGCCCCAATAAGGTAGGAATTGCCGAGACGACTCTGCCTCACCGGCAAGAATTGCCGATCTTCGAGAATGCGTCCCAGCCTACCAAACCAGACGTGCCGCCAATTCCCGTGCAATGTTCCTTGGCCCCTGTTTTGCAGCGAGGAAACGACACCTCGGCGCAGGCCCAAAGCCTTGGCGATCCGCCCGTTCGCGGGAGCTTGTCGGGTACGATGAAACGGATTGTTAAACTTTGAGCTTTAAACCGTAGGGTGCCTCAGTGGCAGGACGCCACGGTGCAACATCCATGTAGGAGAATCTTCTATGGCTCTTAACGTTATCTCGAACTACGCGGCGAACATCGCCCACCGCTATCTCAGCAAGGCGGACGCCGCGGCCTCCAGCTCTCTCGCCAAACTTTCCGCGGGCACCCGCGTGATCTCGGCCAAGGACGACGCTGCGTCCATGGCCATCGGTTCGCGTTTGAACGCCGAAGTGCAGGCGCAGAGGCAGGCGCAGGTCAACGCCGGTCAGGCTTCGTCGATGCTGCAGATCGCCGACGGCGCCATGGCGAAGGCCAACGACATTCTCGTTCGCATGAAGACTCTGGCGGTCCAGGCTGGATCGGGCCAGTTGTCCTCCACCGAGCGCAGCATGTTGGATACCGAGTATCAATCGCTCCTGTCCGAAATCGACCGAATCGCCGACGTGACGAAGTTCAACGGCGTCACGCTGGTGGATGGCTCGACGACGACCACGACCAGCCTCAACAGCCAGTCGGCCACGAACAACGTGGTCCAGGCTGCCGATGGCTTCCAGAGCGTCGTGCTGGGCTCCAGCGTCGGCAACGCCGTTCTCAGCGTTGCTTACGACTCGACCACCGACGTCTTGACCCTCACCAACCTCACCACCGGTGCGAGCCAGGGCATTGCTATCGGCAACACGGCGATCGCCCTCAACGACACCCAGACCGTCAACTTCGACCAACTGGATGTCGTGGTGACGTTGAACTCCGCGTTCAGCAAGAGCACGGACATTCTACCCAACGGCAGCTTCACACTGGGTGCCTCTGGCACCGGTGCCATCGAGTCCTCGTCCATCACCGTCACGGCTGCCGATGCTTCGACGGCGGTTCAGGCCCTGGCCGGTCAGTCGTTTACGTCGAATGCCGCGACCGCCGCCGCGACCAGCTTCACTGTGGGTTCGTTCACGGGTAGCGCCAACCTGGCCTCGACGGGCACCAAGACCATGATCATGTCGAACGGCTCGAGTGCCGATTTCACCGTGTCCTTCAACGTGACTACCGCGTTCGTCGACCACACCAACACGGGTACGTTGGCCGTGGCCGACCTCGGCGCCTTGGTGTTCGGTGCCGCCGGCACCAGCAACACCACCAGCTTCACCTTCAAGCTGGGCACCGGCTCGACCGCCGGCGTCGACGACGTGACCATCAGCGTGGATGCCATCAGCTCTTCGGCTCTTGGCATCAACGGCGGCGACATCACCTCCGCGGCGAACGCCAACACGGCGTCCACCGCGGTGTCGACCGCTCTCGACACGTTGAACACCGCCCGTGCGACGGTGGGTGCCGCCCAGAACCGACTCGAATTCGCGGCGGACAACCTGGCGACCTCCATCGAAAACACGGAAGCGGCCCGCAGCTCGCTGTTGGACCTCGACGTTGCCAAAGAGATGACGATGTTCACCAGCAAGCAGATCCTGGTGCAGTCGGGCGTCTCGATGCTCGCTCAGGCCAACCAGATGCCGCAGTCGTTGCTCAAGTTGTTCCAGTAAGCGTACCTGGCGCGGAGAGGGGTTCTCCCCTCCCCTCTCCGCTCCTCTTTCGATTAGGAGGACGACATGGACGTTCAGAAGCTATCTGGGCTATCCGCAGCCTCCGCCAACCTCACTCTCCGCCCGACGCCACGGGCCCCCGAAGAGAGTGACGTCAAAGCGGCGGCTCCCGAGCCGGCCCAAAGTTCTCAATCGCCGCAGCAGGTCAAGCTGCAGCTCGATATCGACCGCACCACGAACACCGTCATCGGCTTGGTCGTCGATCAGGCGACGGGCGAGGTGGTTCGCCAGATTCCCACGGAAGAAATGGTCGCGTTGAAGGCGCGCAGCGCCGAGGTTCTCGCGCTGCTCGACAAGAAAGTCTAGGACCGAGGATAGTATAGTGGCAACCGAGGCGATCAATCTCAACAGCATCCGGGTGGACGACAAGGGACGCGTGTCGGTATCCGGCCTGGGCAGCGGCATCGACTACAAAGCGACCGTCGATGCCATCATCAAGGCCCGGCAGATCCCGGTCGATCGGCTGCAAAGCCGCGTTACCGGCAACGAGACCAAGATCGCCGCCTACCAGGATATCCGCAATCTTCTGAACGGCCTGCAAGATTCGCTCAAGAACCTGCGTGGCGCCGTCAGCATCGACAATTCGACCAACGCTTTTGCCGCCAAGCAGGCCTTTGCCTCGGTGACCCGCACCGACGGCGCGACCCCGTCCGCGGCCGCCAATATCCTCGGCGTGTCGCTGACGAGCGCCGCCGCCGCCGGCAGCCATTCGGTCGAAATCCTGCAGACCGCCGCGGCCCACAAGATTTCGAGCGATGCCTATGCCAGCACGAGCAGCGCGCTCGGCTTCACGGACGGCGACAAGTTCACCGTCGAGGGCAAGGAAATCATCGTTTCCGCGAGCGATACCCTGCTCACGCTGCGCGACCGCATCAATGCGGCGAACACCGGAACCACGCCATCGGGCGTGTCCGCCAGCATCGTCTCGGTCAGCGCGACCCAGAACTACCTGGTGCTGACCAAGGATACCGCCGGCACCACGATCGCCATTTCCAATACCCTCGGCACCCCGCTGACAACGGCCGGCATCCTGACCGGAGGCGTCGTGAAAAACGAGCTTCAGGCCCCGCGCAAGGCGCAGTTCTACGCCGACGGCCTGCTCGACGCGACCAACAAGATCTACGAATCGGCGCGCCAGGCCAGCGCCGCGACGACCCTGGGATCGAACGGCACCATCCGCTTCAACGATGGCGTCACCACGCTCGATCTCGCCTATACCAGCGGCCAGTCGATCCAGACCTTGGCCGACAATATCAATGCGAACGTCACGCTCCAGGGCATGGGCATCAGCGCCAGCGTGGTGACCGAAGGCGGCCAAGTCCGGTTGAAGATTCAGACCACCGGTGCCACCTTCACGATGACGGAAGTCGGCGGCGGCAGCGCGCTGACCGCGCTGGGAATCGACAACGCCCGGCTGTTGATCGAACGCAACACCAACACGATCAACGACCTGTTCACCGGCGTCACCTTGACGCTGTTCCAGGCCGAGGTCGGCACGACGGTCAAGATCGACGTGGAGAAGGATCTGAGCTCGGTCAAGACGCAGCTCTCGAGCTTCGTCAGCGCTTACAACGCGGTCAAAGAATTTATCAACAAGCAAACCTTCACCGACCCCACCACCGGCAAGGCCGGCGCGGACGCCACCCTCATTTCCTCGCGCACCATCGCCGAGGTCGAGTCGCAGCTCAACGCCATCGTCGGTGCCGGCACCGATGGCGTCAGCGACGCCTTTACGGTGCTGGCGCAGATCGGCATCGAATTCATCGACAACACGACGCTGAGCGATCCCCTTAAAGCCGATACGCTTGTCGTCGACCAGGGTACGCTGGATGCGAAGCTGCTCGCCAATATCGAGGACGTGCGCCGGCTGTTCGCCTTCGACTTTTCCTCGTCCAATCCTCAAATCACGTTGCTCGGATTTAGCAGCAAGACGGCCTACAATCTGGGGGGCTACACCCTCAATATCGGCCCGGTCGGCTCGAGCCAGGACACCTCGAAGGCGGTGCTCAGCAACTCGGCGCTTCTGAACGACGCCGCGAATTCGGTCGGCGCCACCGTATCCGGCCAATTTCAGATCAATGGCACCCCGATCGTTTATGACGTGACCGTCGATAGCCTCGATTCGCTCGTCACCAAGATCACGGCAGCGGCGATCCCCGGAATCACCGCCGAGGTCATCACCAATTCAGACGGCAACAAGCAGCTCCGCATCAATGCCTCCACCGGCTTGATTACGGTCGGCAGCGACACGGGCAACCTCCTGACCAACATCGCTTTCAGCAGCACCGCGACCCGCGTCGTCAGCGCCAACATCAATGGCTTGGCCAATGGCGCCGACAACGGCACGGTGACGACGAGCGGCCAGGCGCTGACGATGACCTCAGGCAGCGGCGCGGAGGGCTTGCAGCTCTTCTATTCCGGCAACACGACGCCGAGCGCCACGACGCTCAACTACACGGTCGGCGTCGGCACGAAGATGTTCTATGCGGTCGAGTCGATGCTCGACCCTGTGGACGGTTCGGTCGAAAACGAAATCAGCGCGCTGACCGATCAGAACACCACCACGCAGACCCGCGTCGACGAGATGCTGGCCAGGCTGGAGCGCCAGCGGGCGAGCCTGCTCGACCGCTTCCTCGCCATGGAAACCGCCCTGACCAGCATGAAAAATATCCTGGAAAGCATGCGCCAGACGTTCGAAGCCATGTCAAAGCAGAATTAGTCGCCCGCGGCTCGGTAAAACGAAGAAATCCGGAGTAGTGCATGCGTTCCAATGCCTCGCGCCAGTATCAGACCCAGCAAATCATGACCGCGTCGCCGGCGATGCTGGTTTTCATGCTCTTCGAAAAGGCCATCGGTTCCCTGAAGGAAGCGGTCAATGCCATCGAGAACAAGGAAATCGAAGCGCGCTGGCGCGCCAATGGCCGCGCGATGGAAATCGTCTTCCATCTGCAGATGACCCTCGACATGGGGAAGGGCGGCGAAGTCGCGGCCAATCTCGACCGCCTCTACAGCTATATACTGACCCGTCTGCCTAAGGTCGACATCCGCAACGACGTCGCGGCGGCGAAGGAAGTCATCGGCCTGCTCGAACCGCTGCGCGAGTCGTGGCGTGAGTTGGCCAAGCAGGGCGAACAGCCGGTCAAGGATGCGGCGCGCGTGGCCGCGGAACTGACGCGTCAGACGCCGGTGGCGCAAGCACCGGCGGCGAGCGCGACGCCGCCTGCGGCGAGCCATGCCCCATTCCCGACCGCCTACCCCGCGACGGGCCATCCGCCCAAGCCGGCGGATCAACCCAAGCGGGTGATGATTTCCGCCTGACCTTCATCCCGAACCTGTCCTCCACAAAACCCCGGCCCCGGCCGGGGTTTTGCTGTTTCGGCACCATCCTCCCGGACGAAGCGCCTGCCGGCACCGAGGGGCCCGCGGCATGGCAGAGCCGGCACAAACTGCCCGCATTCCTTGGCAGGTTTTGCCTGAGCGCCGTTTTTTGCCGAGAACGGGGAGCCGATGCCTGAAATTTTCTCGTTTAATTTCAATACTTTAATGTTGGATAGAACTGGCCCGAAGCTTGCTCTTATTGCACTGAGTTCAACCCTCTAAGTGTGTCCAGAGCGTCGTGATTAACGTTTCTCTCAATGACTTGATGGTCGGCAACGAACTGCCGGCGCCACGGACCGCTCCGCGGTCCGAGGCGCCGGCGTTCGCGGCTCTGCTCGACCACCGCGCCGCTGCAAGCAGCGATGCCGCGGCATCGGACAACCCGCGCGACCGTTCCACGGATGCGCGCGACGATGCCCGGCCGACCACATGGAACACCACCGGCATCGAGCGGCCCCATAGCCAGAATGTCGCCGAGCGACCCACGCGCCACTCGGTGGAAGCCTCCCACGCCGGCAAGAGCCAGACCAGCCTCGAGACTGCTGGCGCGGACGCGCCGGAAGCCATTCCGGACTCCACATCGACCGAAACGGAAAGCGCGGCGAGCGCCGGCGCGGATGGTGAAGCGGCGGCCGCCGACCACGTCGGCGTGACAGACGAGTCCGCTCAGGTCAACGAGACCGAGGTTGCCGTCGCTACACTTCCAATGCCGGCTGCGCCGCTTCCGGCGGACATCGCGCTCCTCGTCGCGCCCGGCCTGGTGCCGCAGAACTTCAGCCCTCTCGGAACGGTTTCCCAGAACTCATCGATCCTGCCGGAAATTCAGGCCGGACAAAATGCGTCCGCCGCGACAGAGCCCACGGGGGCACCGGTCCTGCCGCAGCTCGGCGACGATGGCGGGGCGATAGTTCCCGCCGCGGAGACGACCACGGGCGACACGCCGATCGCGGCACCGACCGCGACCGGCAAAACATTCTCGGAGACGTTGTTTGCCGCCACCATGTTGGCTCAAACCGGCGCGGCCGATGACGGAATCGTGCTGCCCGCGGAATTCCAACCGCAGGCTGCCACGGTCACGCGCAGCCTTACCGCGGCAACCTCGCCGGCTCGATCGATGGCGGAGGAGCTGTCGCTCGATAGCATGCCCACCCTCGATCGAACGCCGAAGAGCGTGCCCGCCACGCCATCCGCCCCGCAACATGCCGGCTTGCAAACCTCTCAGCAGGCGGCGCAACTCAGCACCCTGCTCGACCTGCAGAATGTCGGCATCGACATCACCCAGACCGGCGAGCCCGCCTCGGGCAAGCCCCTCCCGCCACTGGCCAACGGTATGGCGGCGCAGATCAATCTCCTGCAACAGGGCGACCGCCAGACCGCCCCATCCGCGCCGGCCGCACCAGCCCTCGGCGCCCCCGATAGCCTGTCAGCAGCAGGCAACACGCCGACGCAGACTGTGACGGCCATTGCCGCCCCACCGGTTGCGCAGGCTGTCGCCGACGAGCCGCGCGCGAAAGTCGCGCCCGATCAGAGCGGCATCGTGCTCAACGCGCCGGCCCCGGCCGGCGGCGTTCATACCGGCCCGAGTACGGCGGTCGACCACGCCTCTCCCGCCAAGTTCACGGTGCCGGCGCAGCCCGCGACCGACCAGGTCGCGGTCCATATTGCCAAGGCGGCGGCCGAAGGCGCCGACAAAATCAACATCAAGCTCAAGCCGCTTACCCTCGGCCAGATCGAGGTGCAACTCGATGTCGCGTCCGACGGTCGGGTCCACGCCGTCATCGCCGCCGACAAGCCCGAAACGCTCGATCTCCTGCAGCGCGACGCGCGCGCGCTCGAGCGTGCGCTGAACGACGCCGGCCTGCGCACCGACTCGGGAAGTCTGAGCTTCAATCTGCGCGGCCAGAACCAGCAGTTCGGCGGCATGCCCGGAAACGCGAATTCGGGCGGCGGCTTCGGCTCCGCAGCTGACCGCGCCGCGCCCGACATGGAGTTGCTCGGCAATGCGGGCCGCATCGGGGCCTATCTCAATTCGCGCGCCGCCGCGGGCGGCGTCGATATCCAGGTTTGACGGAGCACACCATGGCAGTCAACGCAGTTACCCCACCCGTAGCCACGGCCAACCAGCCCGCCAATTCCGAAAGCAGCCGGAAAACCCTGGCCGGTGACCTCAGCCAGTTCCTCAACCTGCTGACCACGCAGCTTAAGTATCAAGACCCCCTGTCGCCGATGGATTCGACGGAATTCACCGCGCAGCTCGCGCAGTTCGCCTCCGTCGAGCAGGGCATTCAGCAAAACAAGAATCTCGAATCGCTGATCGGCCTGACCAAGGCGACGCAGATCTCGACCGGCGTCAGCTATATCGGCCGCACGGTCGAGGCCGACACCAACGTCGGCGCGCTGGTCAATGGCCGCGCCGAGTTCCTCTACAACATTCCGAAGACCGCGCAGCTGACGACCATCACCGTGCGTGATGCCAAAGGCCAGGTCGTGGTCTCCAAACCGGGCGAAACGTCGCTGGATTCGCACAATTTCGTATGGGATGGCAAAAACGCCAACGGCAACACGATGCCCGACGGTCCCTACACCGTGACGGTGTCCGCGATGGACGCCAACAACACCCCAATTCCCGTGACGACCCATATGCTCGGACGTGTCGAGGGTGTCGTCACCTCCAACGGCACCGTCAACGTGCTCGTCGGCGGCGTCGCCATTCCGCTCGACAAGATCCTATCGGTCAAGGAAACACAGACCGCGACCGTGCCTTAACCGCATACCAACCAGGAACCGACCAATCTTCTGCTGACCCGATCGAAGCAGACAGGATGTCCAAAGGAGACAGGAAATGAGTCTTTACGGTGCGATGTTTTCCGGCGTGTCCGGACTGGGTGCGCAGAGCCAGGCGCTCGGCGTCATCTCCGACAACATCTCGAACGTGAACACCACGGGCTACAAAGCCACCGCGTCGCGCTTCTCGACCATGGTGACTCAGCAGTCGCTGCCGAACAGCTACGCGCCGGGTGGCGTGCTCTTCAACCGCCAGTCTCTGGTCGACCACCAGGGCCTGCTGCAGTCCACCGGTTCGGCGACCGACGTCGCCGTCGCGGGCAACGGCCTCTTCATCGTCCAAGGCACGACCGCCGCCACCAGCACGGACCCCTATTTCTTCACGCGCGCCGGTTCGTTCAACCCGGACCAGGACGGCTACCTGAAGAATACCGCAGGCTACTACCTGATGGGTTGGGCGACGGATGCGACCGGTGCGCCCCTCGCCAGCAACACCTCGGCCCTGACCTCTCTCGAGCCGGTGAACATATCCGGCGTGTCCGGCAACGCCACGCCGACCACCAGCGTCGATCTCGGCGCCAACCTGCCGGCAACGGCCGCGGTCGGTGACGACTTCGTCACCAACGTGCAGATCTTCGACTCGCTGGGCGTCACCCATGATCTGGCCTTCACCTGGACCAAGAGCACGCTGAACGAGTGGGACTTGTCGATTCAGCCGCCGACCGGCAGCGCCATGCTGGTGATCGATGATGCCGCGGGTGCTCCCTACGCCGCCGGCGGCCGCCTCGACTTCTCCGCTCAGCCGGCCGACACCAACACGGTCGTGATCGGCGGCACCACCTTCGAGTTCGAGAGCGCCGGCGGTGTCACCGCCGGTAACACGGCTGTGGCGATTGGCGCCGATGTCGCCACCACGGTGGCGAACCTGGTCGCCGCGGTCGGCAACGCCCGTGTCACCGCCTCGGGCAGCACGGTGAATATCGTGCAGTCCGCCGCCGGAGCGGCCCTGACGGTCAATCCGACCGGCACCCCCAACATCGGGCAGTCCGCCACCGGCGCCTTCACGGTCCCAGCGCTAACCGCGGCCACGCCGGCCGTCACCTTCTCCGGCGACGGCACCCCGAGCGCCTTCAATGTAGACAGCGTGGATGTTACGGGCTGGGAATCCGGCGCCGTCGACAGCACGGTCGCCATCAATCTCGGCACCGCCGGCCTGGGCAACGGCCTGACCCAGTTCTCGGGCTCCTACAGCATCGGATTCATCAACCAGAACGGCGTGCAGTTCGGCAGCTTCAGCGGCGTCAGCATCAGCGACGAGGGCGTCGTCATCGCCCTGTTCGACAACGGCGAAACCCTGCCGATTTATCAAATCCCGCTGGCCACCTTCGCCAACCCGAACGGCCTGTCCGCCAAGACCGGCAACATTTATCTCGCTTCCGACACAACGGGCGTGCCGATCCTGCGCGAAGCCAAGAGCTCCGGCGCCGGCACCATCGCCGCCGGCGCGCTGGAAAACTCCACGGTCGACCTCGGCACGGAGTTCACCAACATGATCATCGCCCAGCGCGCCTACTCGGCCGCGACGAAGATCATCACGACAGCCGACGACATGCTCGATGAACTCGTGCGCATCAAGCGGTAATCGTTAACTATGCAGCCGGCCTTATGCCTTAAGGGCCGGCTGCATATGCCTCTAAGCGCCGATAAATTAACCATTTTCCTTAGCTTTTTTTAAACCGGTCGCCGCGTAAAGTCGGCCCATCGAACGCGATTTTGGCGGAAACACGATGTCCTCCGTTACAGCATGCGTGGTGGGAGTAGACGAATGATGAAGCCCCATGGTCGGCGCTCAGGAAGAATGCTGAGGGGCGTTGGACGACCGATGACTCTTGCAGATCTTCCGCCGACCAACACCAAACGTTGGGTCATCCGCCGCAAGGCGGAGGTGGTTGCGGGCGTGCGTTCCGGCCTCATTACGCTGGAAGAAGCCTGCCGGCGTTACTCCTTGTCGATCGACGAGTTTCTGTCCTGGCAGCGCCTGATGGAGAGCCACGGCGTGCGCGGCCTGCGCGCGACGCGGATTCAGGACTACCGCCAACCGGACGGTCCGTCCGAGCATTGAGCCGCTCGGCCGGGGCCGGCCGAGCGGCGGTCACGCTCTCCCCAATCCCTTGCTTTCTTTTCGTCTCTGATGGGACGCGGGGTATCCTCGACCGCCAGGGTCCTGCGGGAGCCGGCGCGATCCGGCGTGTGCGACGCGCGCAAGTCCGTGAAGCTCACCCTCGACACGAGCGGCCTCCGACAAATCCGTCTGTGGCGGAAAATTTTTCCCGGCTGTCGGCAAAAACTGCCGCCTCTTAACCAGTTGTTTATGAAGCCAACGCTATCACGGCTGGGACGGAGGGGTCGATTCATCACGCCCGCTCCGGGGGTTCAACGTCTTCTTGGTTAAGGTAAGTCGTGGTCGAAACTCTCCGAACTCTCGGCACACCCCGATTGATCATCACGGCCGGCATCATCGCCGCCGTCCTCGGGTTATTTGTTTTTCTCACCACCCGGCTCACCACGCCATCGATGGCGCTGCTCTACGGCGATCTGACCATGGGGGACAGCGGCCGCATCGTCGCCAAGCTCGAATCGATGAACGTGCAGCACGAAATCCGCGGCAATGGCAGCGCTGTTCTTGTGCCGGGGGACCAGGTGACGCGCCTGCGCATGGTCATCGCCCAGGAGGGGCTGCCCTCGGGTGGCTCGATGGGGTACGAGATCTTCGACCGCTCCGAGTCGCTCGGCACGTCGAGCTTCGTCCTGAACATCAACCACCTTCGGGCTCTCGAAGGCGAGCTCGCGCGCACCATCGCCTCGCTCAACTATGTGCGCTCGGCACGCGTTCACTTGGCGTTGCCGAAGCGCGAACTATTCAGCCGTGAGCAGCAGGAGCCCACGGCCTCCGTCGTCCTCCAGATGAACGGCGGCCGCCGACTCGACAAGGGCGAGGTCCAAGGCATCCAAAACCTGGTCGCCGCCGCCGTGCCGAAACTGAAGCCATCCAAGATCTCCATTCTCGACGGCCAGGGCGCCTTGCTCGCCCGCGCCAAGGACGATGCTGCCACCGACTCGACCACCGTTAACGGCGAAGACGTGAAGAGCACCTTCGAGGCCCGAGCATCGCGCATGGTCGAAGAAATGCTGGAGCGCGTGGTCGGACCCGGCCGGGTGCGCGCCGAAGTCACGGCCGAGATGGATTTCGACCGCATATCGACCACCTCGGAAAGCTTCGATCCGGACGGCCAGGTGGTCCGCTCGACTCAGAGCGTCGAGGAGACCTCGCGCTCGCGTGACGGCGAAACCCAAAGCCCCGTCTCGGTTGCCTCCAACATACCGGCGCCCCTGTCGCAGCAGCCCGCGCCGCCCACCGTCAGCGGGAACACGGCCCAGTCCAATCGCAATGAGGAAACCGTCAACTACGAGATTTCGCGCACCACCAAAGTTCATGTGCGCGAAAGCGGCATGGTCAAGCGCGTGTCGGTCGCTGTCGTGGTCGACGGCACCTATGCCGACAACGGCAGCGGCCAGCGCACCTACCAGCCGCGCAGCGCCGAAGAAATCGAGCAACTGACCAAGCTGGTCAAGTCCGCTGTCGGCTATGACGAGAACCGCGGCGACAAGGTCGAACTGGTGAACCTGCGCTTCGTCCAGGGCGCCGACATCGACGAAGAAGTCATCCGGCCGCTTTTCGGCCTCGAGAAGAACGACTACATCCGCATCGCCGAGATCGCCACCCTCGCCGTGGTTGCCATTCTGGTGCTCCTGCTGGTCGTCCGGCCGCTGATGCGCCGGCTGCTCGAGTCGCTGCCCGACGCGATCGCCAGCAGCAAGAACCTGCTGAACGAGACGGTCGCCGCGGCTCGGCCCGCCCTGCCGCACGGCCAAGCCATGGCCGGCAATCTCGTACCTGCGGGCATGCAGGCCGGGACAGACAACGCGATCGATTTGCAGCAGGTCGAGGGACGCGTGCGCGAATCCTCTATGAAGAAAATCTCCGAAATTGTCGAAAAGCATCCGGAGGAAGCGGTGAACATCATCCGCAACTGGATGTATCGCGAAACGTAAATCGAGAATTCGAGTGAACGGGAATGAGTATGCCTAGCATCGAGGATTATCGCGCCATCAGCGGCAACCAGAAAGCCGCCATCATGATGCTGTCGCTGAGCGAAGACCAGGCGACCAAGCTCTTCTCCCTCATGGACGAGGAGGAGATCAAGGAGCTGTCGCAGGCCATGGCCCAACTCGGCACCGTCAATTCTTCCGTCGTCGAGCGGCTGTTTGGCGAGTTTGCCGAGCAGATCGCCGCCACAGGATCGTTGATCGGCTCCTTCGAGAGCACCGAGCGGCTGCTGATGAAGACCATGCCGAAAGATCGTGTCGCATCCATCATGGACGAGATCCGCGGTCCGGCGGGCCGCACCATGTGGGACAAGCTCGGCAATGTCAACGAAGAGGTCCTCGCCAACTATCTGAAGAACGAATATCCGCAGACCGTGGCCGTGGTGCTGTCGAAGATCCGGCCGGAACACGCCGCCCGCGTCCTTTCCCAACTCCCCGATGCGTTCGGTATGGAAATCGTGATGCGAATGCTGCGCATGGAAACCGTTCAGAAGGAAATCCTCGACGGCGTCGAAAAGACCCTGCGCACGGAATTCATGAGCAACTTGGCGCGCACCAATCGCCGCGACCCCTACGAGATGATGGCGGAGATCTTCAACAACTTCGACCGCAGCACGGAAGGCCGCTTCATGACCGCTCTGGAGGAGCGCAACCTGGAATCTGCCGAGAAGATCAAAGCCCTCATGTTCACCTTCGAGGATTTGACCAAGCTCGACCCGACCGGCATCCAGACCCTGCTGCGCGGCATCGAAAAGACAAAGCTCGCGATCGCCCTCAAAGGCGCGTCGGAGACCTTGCGCAACCTGTTCTTCACCAACATGTCCGAGCGCGCCGGCAAGCTGCTGCGCGAAGAGATGGAGGACATGGGACCGGTCCGCCTGCGCGACGTCGACGAGGCGCAGATGTACATGGTCGGCGTGGCCAAGGATCTGGCCGAAAAAGGCGAAATTATCATCAGCCAGAACAAGGACGCGGACGAGCTCGTCTACTAGGACCCATGGCCATGGCAAGCGCGATGAAATTTTTGTTCGAGAATTCGTTCGATGCCGAGGAGCGGACCGGCGGACCGGCGGCCCCTGTGGCGATGCGGCACTATACCGAGCAGGACCTGCTGTCCGCCCGCTCGGAAGGTTATGCGGATGGCGAAGCCGCGGGGCGTGGCGCCGCCCTTGCCGCGATCGAGCAGGCCAGCCAGAAGGCGCTGGCCGAAATTGCCGCGCGCCTCGGCGACCTTGGCGGTCAGATCGCGGCCATTCGCAGCCAAACGATCGGCGAAGCCGTCAAGGTGGTCAGCGCCGCGATCCACAAGATGGTGCCCGAACTGGCACGCCGGAACGCTTTGAACGAGATCGAGCGCCTGATCCGGGAGTGCCTGCAGGCCGTCTACGACGAACCCCGCGTGGTCGTGCGCGCTCACGACAGCGTAATTGCCGCGCTGCACGGGCGCATCGACGCAATGGCGGCGGCTTGCGGTTTCAACGGCAAGATCGTGCTTTTTGGCGACGAACAGCTCAGTGAAGCGGACTGCCGCGTCGAATGGGCCGATGGCGGCGCGGAACGCAATCTGGGTGAGATGTGGAAGCAGATCGATGCGGCCCTTGCACGAGTGGTCGAAGGTTCCGGCGCCGAGGCACCGGCGTCCGATACCGCCCAACCCGAGACCATCAAAGCTTAGCCGTTAGAATTTAGGAGATCACCATGGCCGAAGACGAAAATCTCAATCTTCAGAACCTCGAGGGCGACGCGCCAAAAGCCAACGGCGACGACGCGCGCAATGACGGACCGCATGCGGCGGCCGATCTCGCCGCGATCTACGACATCCCGGTTCAGGTTTCGGCCGTGCTCGGCCGCGCCAACATGCAGGTCAGCCAGTTGCTGAAATTGGGCCGCGGGGCGGTGGTGGAGCTCGACCGCAAGGTCGGCGAGGCGGTCGATATTTATGTCAACAACCGGCTCGTCGCGCGCGGCGAGGTCGTGGTGGTCGACGACCGTCTGGGCGTCACCATGACCGAGATCGTCAAAGCCGAGCACAACTAACCAGTAAGCCATTGGAACGCGGATCCCCGCGGCGTTTGGTCCAGGAGCACTTTATATGCGGCTGATCATCATCGGGTCGTTGAACGGCCAAATCGGCGCCGCCAGCCAGGTCGCCATCTCGCGCGGGGCCAAGGTCGCCCACGCGGAGGACATCGATGCGGCGCTAGAAGCGCTGCGTTCGGGCCAAGGCGCCGACTTGGTCATGATCGACGTGCGGCTCGACATCCGGCGCCTGGTCAAAAGCCTGGAATCGGAGCGCATCAGCGTGCCGGTCGTCGCATGCGGCACCAGCAACGATGCCAACGCCGCCGTCGAGGCCATCAAGGCGGGCGCCAAGGAATACATTCCCCTGCCGCCGGATCCGGAGCTCATCGCCGCGGTGCTGGAAGCGGTCACCGCCGAATCGACCGCCATCGTCTATCGCGACCCGGCCATGGCCGCGACCATCCGGCTCGCCGACCAGATCGCCCAGTCCGACGCCACGGTGCTCGTCAACGGCGAATCCGGCACCGGCAAGGAGCTGCTTGCGCGCCATATCCACGAGAAGTCCCGCCGCTCGCGTCAAAAGTTCATTTCGGTCAACTGCGCGGCGATCCCCGAGCACTTGCTCGAATCCGAGTTGTTCGGCCATGAGAAGGGCGCCTTCACCGGCGCTATTGCCCGGCGCATCGGCAAGTTCGAGGAAGCCAACGGCGGCACGCTGCTGCTCGACGAAATCTCGGAGATGGACGTGCGGCTGCAAACGAAGCTGCTCCGCGCGATCCAGGAGCGCGTGATCGACCGTGTCGGCGGCACCAAGCCGGTGCCGGTCGATATCCGCATCATCGCCACCTCGAACCGCAATCTCGTCGAGGCCGTGAAGGCCGGCACCTTCCGCGAAGATCTGCTGTTCCGCCTCAACGTCGTCAACCTGAAGATTCCGCCGCTGCGCGAGCGCCCGGCCGACATCCTCGAACTGGCGCAGCATTTCGCCAAGAAATATGCCGATGCCAACGGCGTGCCGCTGCGACCGATCTCGGTGGAGAGCCGCGCGAAGCTTCTGGCTCACGGCTGGCGCGGCAACGTGCGCGAGCTGGAAAACGCCATGCACCGCGCCGTGCTGCTCTCGAGCGGAACCGAGATCGAGCCGGATGCCATCGTGCTGTCGTTCGACACCGGGCGCGGCGCCATCGCCACTGCCTACGCGGCACAGGATGCCGCCGCGATCGCCAAGAGCGGCGCTGCCGGCGCCGCGGTATCGCGGCGCTTCGTCGGCCACACGGTCGCCGAGGTCGAACGCGACCTGATCATCGAGACGCTGCAGCATTGCCTGGGCAACCGCACGCACGCGGCCAACATCCTCGGCATTTCCATTCGGACCCTGCGCAACAAGCTCAAGCAGTACAGCGAAGAAGGCGTTCCCGTGCCAATGTCCGGTGAACTGGACCACGCGGCTTTGTAGAGCACGCGCTGATCCGGAGGATCATCAATGGCACAAGATACCACAGCAACAACGGTAAACGCAGCGGGCGCGAACGGCGCTGGCTTCGGCAGTCAGCTCAACGCCCTGGCGCGCCGCGGCGATATCGCGCTCGCGCTCGGACTGGTCAGCATCCTCATGGTGCTGATCCTGCCCCTGCCGACGTGGCTGCTCGACATCACCCTCGCCCTTTCCTTCGCGTTCTCCGTCCTCATCCTGATGACGGTGCTGTTCATTTCGCGGCCGCTGGATTTCAGCTCGTTTCCCACCGTCCTGCTGATCTCGACGATGCTGCGGCTGGCGCTCAACCTGGCCTCCACGCGCCTCATCCTGGCCCACGGGCACGAAGGCACCAGCGCGGCCGGCAAGGTGATCGAAGCGTTCGGCCATTTCGTCATGGGCGGCAACTTCGTCATCGGGCTGATCGTGTTCGGCATCCTGGTGATCGTTAACTTCGTCGTCATCACCAAGGGCTCGGGGCGCATCGCCGAAGTGGCCGCGCGCTTCAGCTTGGACGCCATGCCGGGCAAGCAGATGGCGATCGACGCCGACTTGT
>CAZOBN010000013.1:0-51357 GCA_964577835.1 uncultured Rhizobiaceae bacterium | reverse complement strand
AGTTCGTCAGGCGCCGTGAAATGGGCGTGGATATCGATGATCAAAGCCGTTCTCCGTTTGTTATTGTGGCGCTCGTGTTACCCAACTCCGGCGCGCACCGCGATGCGCCATCCCTAGGGTCGCGCACAATGGCACCAGTTACAGTCATTATCCGCTTCTACGATGATTTAGCGATCCTTTACCCCGACCTGGAATCCGAACCACCGGGCCAGAAGCGCAAGGCCGGCGGTCATCGCGACGATGAACAAGCTGATGATGCCGGCCACTTCCCGAGAAGAGCCGGCAGCCGACGTCATGTATTCGAGGGCCAGGAGCGATAAGGTCACGGTGTCGCGACTTGCGAGCAGGATGACACTGCTCGTGGCGCCCGCGGCCAGAACAAAATTCAGAATGCCCATCAGAACCAGCGTCGGGGCGATCAACGGCAGCCAGATCCGCCAATAGGTATAAAGCCAACCGGAGCCTGACGTTCTCGCGGCCTCCTCCATATCCTGCCCCATCTGCAGGAAGGCGCTTTTGAACATCTGAATGCTGGTCAGCTTGCCTTGCAAAATCGCGACGATGATCAGAATCCAGATGGTGCCGAACAAGCCGTTCAAGCCCGGCGTGCCCAGGATCATCCACAGGAGACCAAGGCCGGATAGCATTCCGGGGATGCCGGCGCTCAACCAGAAAATCGAGTCGAGAACGGCGTTTCCCGGCCACTTCCGTCTGACAAGGACGTAGGCGATCATCGAGAACATCACAGGAGAGATGATCGCTGTGGCTATGGAAATGATGATGGTGGTTTCGAGAGCGCGAAAGAAGATTGGGTCAGCGAGGACCGTCTGCCAGTGCGTGAGCGTGTACGTCGGCGTCGCCTGAAAGAATCCCGCTCGTGTCATGAAGCTCCCGCCCAACAGCGTCAGCACGGGAACGATCGTCAGAAGCGCAACGATGCAGCAGATAAACCCGAATGCGATGGGCTGCAGCAGGCCCAAGTGAGTCAATCCCGGCTTGAAATTTCCGCTGATCGTCGTGTATTGCCGGCGTGTCAGGAGCCACCGCTGCAGCGGAATGATCATCAGAATGATGAGGAGCGTCAGGCTCGCCAGGGCGGTTGCCTCGCCATAGGCGGGGGGCTCCGTTCTCCGTACCAACTCGTAGATCCGAGTCGAATAAACATAGAACCTGATGGGCGTGCCCAATATCTCCTCGATCTCGAAAGAATTGAACATGCGGATCAGATTCATCATGAAGACCACGACCATGGGCGGGACCATGACGGGTAAGGTGATCCGCATCATGGTTTTGATGCTACCGGCGCCCGAGGTTCGCCCCGCTTCCTCAAGCGTAGCGTTCATGTTTCGGAAGGCGGGAGTCAGCAGCATCACCTTCTGCGATAGAGCATTGGCCATCAGATGCGCGAGAACGATGCCTTGCACGCTGTAGATATTGAACAGCGGTCCGGTGGCGAACGGCAGTTTTTGAAACCAGACATTGATGAACCCGAAGTAGGGATCGAGCAGAAGCGTCCAGCCGATCGTCGTGGTGAGATTCGGCAACATGAACGATATCCAGAACATGAACTCCAGCCCCCGGCTGAAGCGGATCCGCGTTCTAGCCAGAAGCCAGGATATAATTACTGCAAGCGGAAAGCTGATGGCGGTGTAGGCGAAATATATAAAGATGGTGTTCCAAAGGCTCTCCAGCACGCCGGGCTCAGAAAATGCCTTCTGCCAATTCGCCAGACTGAACTCGTAAGTGCCTGTGACGACTCCGGCCACATTGAAGCTTTGGATAAAAATCAGAGCGATCGGGTAAAGCACGTAGAAGCCGAAGAAGAGAATCAAAATGGCCATGACGAACCGGCCGACTCCCCGGCTCCTCGCCTTCCTGCCAAATCCCTTACCGGCCATACTGAGACTACTCATCAGCATCCTCGAACGAAGTGGCCCGGCCCTTAAGAAGGAAAAGGAAGATCGGGAAAAGGCGACGTTCGGCACATCCCTTGCCGATGCCGGTCAGCGGTAACCGGCTTCCTTCATGATTTGCTTCACTCTCGACAAAATCTCGCCCTGCCGCGCGATGTACTCGGGATCCGAGAAGGCGACCGTATAATCCGCCTTGGGATCGATTCGATAGTGCGGCTCCAGAACATCGTTCGGCACGTCAGTGCGCAGGGAGTCCATCTTTTTTGCGGCCTCGATGAACGCCACTTGTACGTCTCTGCTCAACGCCCAGTTGACGAAGAGCTTGGCTGCGTGCGGATTTGGCGCCCGGTCCATGACCATGATGTTCGCCGCCGCGGCCGACAGGACTTCACCTTCCGCCATTGGGTGCGGAAAATAATCCTTGATCGGAAAACCCTGGTCTTTGAGCGTTTCGGCTTGGGTCGCGAGACCGAACATGCCGATGGCAAATCGCCCGAGAGCGACCCATTCGGCACCCTGGCGTGCGTCGGAGACGATGGTCACGTCCATCTCCGTCGCCCAGCGGCGAAACCATTGCTCGCCGATCTTGGGATTGAGGACCATGGGCACGATGTTGCCGCCTGTTCCTTGCGAAGCCGGCGACCACGATACGATCTTGCCCTTCCATTTCGGGTCGAGCACATCGGCGTAGGACTTGATCTCGTTCGGATCGACCAGCTTGGTATTATAAGAGATGTTGTAGGTCGGCGAGGCGCCCCAGGTGAAGATGTAGCGCCCCTCCGGATCCGTGTAATGATGCTTGCCTTGGAACCAAAGCGATCGATCATTCACTTCGGGATCGATCAGAAGCTCGGGGACCGCTGCCAAAGCCTTGTTGGGCATTAATTGTGTGAGAGCGGTGTTGGCTCCGCCAATCCAGACATCGAGCGTATAGCGACCGACGCGGCGCTCCGCCAGGATGCGCTCGGCATGGGTGCTGCCGCCGCCGGTCTGGAAATTCACCCGCACGCCGTACTTCTTCTCGAAATCCGGCATTACCTTGCGCAGCCGCTCCGGCACCAGGCTGGACAAGATCACTTCGACTTTGCCCTCCTTGCGCGCCGCCTGCACCAACGCGTCCCACTCCGCCGATGTCACCGCCGCCGCCTGCGTGGTCCTTTCGGCGGTCTCAGGAGATGCATCGCTGCCATATGCGTTGACGGGTAGCGCCAGGATTGCCGCCAAGGCGCCGCTCGAAATAATTTGCCGCAACATCCTGACCATACCTCGATTGGTTGTCTTACGCATGACTGCGCCCGACTTCTACGGCAAGGGAGGCATTCGGCGCCTCTCCAACGATGCCGATCAGCGGTAACCCGCTTCCTGCATGATTTTCTTCATCTTCGCCAACATCTCGTCCTGTTTATTGATGTACTCGGGGTCGGAGAAGGGGACGATATAATTCGCATGGGGATCGATTCGGTACTGACGCTCCAAGACATCGTTCGGCACATCCGTTCGCAAGGAGTCTGTCTTTTCCGTAGCCTTGACGAACAACGCCTGCGCCTCCTTGCTCAAAGCCCAGTTGATGAAGAGCTTGGCGGCGTTCGGATTCGGCGCCCGGTCCATGACCATGATGTTCGCCGCCGAAGCGGATAGGACCTCGCCCTCCGCCATCGGGTGCGGCATATATCCCTTGATCGGAAAACCTTGGTCCGCGAGCGCTTCGGCCTGGGTCGCGAGACCGAACATGCCGATGGCAAATCGCCCGAGAGCGACCCATTCGGCGCCCTGGCGCGCGTCCGAGACGATGGTCACGTCCATCTCCGTCGCCCAGCGGCGGAACCATTGCTCGCCGATCTTGGGATTCATGAACATCGGCACGGTAGTGCCAGCCGTCCCTTGCGCGGCCGGCGACCACGAGACTGTTTTACCCTTCCATTTCGGATCGAGCAGGTCTGCATAGGACTTGATCTCGTTCGGATCGACCAGCTTGGTGTTGTAAGCGATGTTGTAGGTCGGCGACGCACCCCAGGTGAAGATGTAGCGCCCTTCGGGATCCGTGTAGTGATGCTTGCCTTGGAACCAGAGCGATCGATCATTCACTTCGGGATCGACCAGAAGCTCGGGAAACGGTGCCAGGGCCTTATTGGGGACCAAGGACACAAGAGCGGTGTTCGCCCCGCCGAGCCATACATCCAGGGTGAACCGACCGACGCGGCGCTCGGCCAGGATGCGCTCGGCATGGGTGCTGCCGCCGCCGGTCTGGAAGTTCACCCGCACGCCGTATTTCTTCTCGAATTCCGGCATCGCTTTGCGCAGCAGCAACGGCACCTGGCCGGACAAGATCAGCTCGACTTTGCCCTCCTTGCGCGCCGCTGCTACGAGCGCGTCCCACTCGGAAGAACTCGCCGCCGCCTGAGGTTGCCCCGCGGCGGTCGCAGGAGATGCATCGCTGCCATACGCATTGGCGGACAGCGTCAGGATTGCCGCCAAGGCGGCGCTGGAAACAATTTGTCGCAACATCCTAGACCCTCGACTATTTGTACGGTGCATGACCACGTGACCGACTCCTCGGATAAGGGAGGCGTTCGGCGCCTCTCCAACGATGCCGGTCAGCGGTAACCCGCTTCCTGCATGATCTTCTTCATTTTCGACAAAATCTCGCCCTGCCTCGCGATGTACTCGGGATCGGTGAAGGGAATGATATAATTCGCATTCGGATCGATTCGATACTGCGGCTCCAGGACATCGTTCGGCACATCCGTTCGCAGGGAATCCATCTTTTCTGAAATCTTGACGAACGCCGCTTGCGCGTCCTTGCTCAAGGCCCAGTTGACGAAGAGCTTGGCCGCGTTCGGATTCGGCGCCCGGTCCATGACCATGATGTTGGCCGCCGACGCAGACAGGATTTCGCCCTCCGCCATCGGGTGCGGCATATAATCCATGATCGGAAACCCTTGGTCTTTAAGCGTCGCTGCCTGGTTGTTGAGGCCGAACATCCCGATCGGGAACCGGCCCAGGGCGACCCATTCGGCGCCCTGGCGTGCGTCCGAGACGATGGTCACGTCCATCTCCGTCGCCCAGCGGCGGAACCATTGCTCGCCGATCTTGGGGTTGAGAAACATCGTGACGCTATTGGCGCCCGCCCCTTGCGAAGCCGGCGACCATGAGACGATTTTACCCTTCCATTTCGGATCGAGCAGGTCGGCGTAGGACTTGATCTCGTTCGGGTCGACCAGCTTGGTGTTGTAGACGATGTTGTAGTTTGGCGAGGCGCCCCAGGTGAAGATGTAGCGCCTTTCGGGATCGGTGTAGTGATGCTTTCCCCGAAACCAGAGCGATTGATTCGTTACCTCGGGGTCGACCAAGAGCTCGGGGACCGGCGCCAAAGCCTTGTTGGGCATCAGCTGCACGAGGGCGGTGTTCGCCCCGCCGATCCAGACATCCAGCGTATAGCGGCCGACGCGGCGCTCCGCCAGGATGCGCTCGGCATGGGCGCTCCCGCCACCGATTTGGGAATTCACCCGCACGCCGTACTTCTTCTCGAATTGCGGCATCGCCTTGCGCAGCCGCTCGGGTATCAGGCTGGACAGGATCAGCTCGACCTTACCCTCCTTGCGCGCGGCCTGCACCAAGGCCTCCCACTCGGAAGAACTGGCCGCCGCCTCAATTGACGCGGCGGCAGCGGCGGGAGATGCGTCGTTGCCATGTGCGTTGACGGCAAGCACCATGATAGCCGCCAAGGCGTTCCTGGAAATAACGTGCCGCAACATCCTGACCATACCTCGATTATTTGTTGACGCATGACCGCGCGACCGACTTCTCGGGCAAGAGGTGCGTTCGGCACCTCTCCGGCGAGGCTGATCAGCGGTAGCCCGCCTCCTGCATAATTTGCTTCAATTTCGACAAGACCTCGCCCTGGCGCGCGATGTACTCCGGATCCGAGAAAACGACTTTATAGTTGACGTTCGGATCGATTCGATACTGCGGCTCGAGAACATCGTTCGGCACGTCCGTGCGCAGCGAATCCATCTTTTCCGAGGCCTTGATGAAGGCCGCTTGTGCGTCCTTGCTCAAAGCCCAGTTGACGAAGAGCTTGGCTGCATTCGGATTCGGTGCCCGATCCATGACCATGATGTTCGCCGCCGATGCGGACAGGGCCTGGCCTTCCGCCATCGGATGCGGGAGATAATCCTTGATCGGCAAACCTTGGTCCGCGAGTGCTCCGGCCTGAGTGGCGAGACCGAACATGCCGATCGGAAATCGGCCCAGAGCAACCCATTCGGCGCCCTGGCGCGCGTCGGAGACGATGGTCACATCCATCTCCGTCGCCCAGCGGCGAAACCATTGCTCGCCGATCTTTGGATTGAGGAACATCGGCACGCTGTTGCCGCCCGTTCCTTGCGACGCCGGCGACCACGAGACGATTTTGCCCTTCCATTTCGGATCGAGCACGTCGGCATAGGACTTGATCTCGTTCGGGTCGACCAGCTTGGTATTGTAGATAATGTTGTAGGTCGGCGAGGCGCCCCAGGTGAAGATGTAGCGCTCCTCCAGATCCGTATAGTGATGCTTTCCCCCGTACCACTTGCTGGGATCCTTCACATCGGGATCGATGATAAGCTCGGGGAGCGACGCTATGGCCTTGTTGGGCACCAGCTGGACGAGGGCCGTGTTCGCCCCGCCGAGCCAAACATCCAGCGTGTAGCGGCCGACGCGGCGCTCCGCCAGGATACGCTCGGCGTGGGCGCTGCCGCCGCCGGTCTGGAAGTTCACCCGCACGCCGTACTTCTTCTCGAATTCTGGCATCGCCTTGCGCAACAGTTGCGGCATCTGGCCGGACAAGATCAACTCGACTTTGCCCTCCTTGCGCGCCGCAGCCACGAGCGCATCCCACTCGGCCGACGTCGCCGCCGGCGTTTGCGCGACGGCAGCGTCGGAAGATACGTCGGCGCCATATGCAGTGATGGGAAGCGCCAGGATCGCCGCCAAGGCGCCGCAGGAAATAACTTGCCGCAACATCCTAACCCTCCCTAATTGCCGTCGGTTCGAGACATATCTTAAGCGACCGAGTCTTGGTGCGCGGACCAGTCCGAACGCCACACGCTATGCCCCTCGGACCTCAGCTTCAGCCACACTTTTCCGCCTTCCGGCAACGCATTGTGGCGATCTCCATAGATGAGGATGACGCGCTGGCAATCGACCTCGACCTGATATTCGATGCGCTCGCCGACAAACAGCACGGCCTGCACACGGCCTCCGACCATGCCGCTGGGCGCTTCGCCTGCCGTCGCGGGAACAAGTTCCACGTCTTCAGGCCGTACGGCGATACAGACGGAATCCCCCGCCTTAACCGCGTTAGGACTATATGTGCGGCCGAACACGACGCAGTCTGGCGCGCCGTCGATGGCGATCGCCATCGATCCGGAATCGGTGGCAATCCGGACTCTGCCTTTGAACAGCAGAGTCTTGCCGACGAAATCCCGCACGAATTCGTTGGCGGGCTCGTCGTACAGCATGCGCGGAGTCCCTTGCTGCTGTATGACCCCGGACTTCATCAACGCAATCCGGTCCGACAGGCTGAGAGCCTCGACTTGGTCATGCGTTACAAACAGCACTGAAATATTGAGCCTCTTTTGCAGCAATTTGACTTCGATACGCATCTGCTCACGCAGTTTCGCGTCGAGATTGCTGAACGGCTCGTCGAGCAGGAGAATGGGCGGTTCGGTAACCAAAGCGCGCGCCAATGCCACGCGTTGCTGCTGGCCGCCGCTCAGCAATGGACCGGGACGCTTCTCCATTCCCTCCATTCCGACCAGATTGAGGACTCGCGCGACCTTCGGCTTGATTTGGGACCGGGCGAACTTGCGCGCCTGAAGGGGAAAGCCGACGTTCTCTTCGACAGTCATGTGAGGCCAGATCGCATACGACTGGAAAACCATGCCGAGATGGCGCTTCTCCGGCGGCAGATTAAATCCTTGATCCGAAAGCACCACGGTTTCTTCACCGAAATGGATCGAGCCTTCGTCAGGGTCCTCGAGTCCCGCCACCATGCGCAGTGTCGTGCTCTTGCCGCAACCGCTCGGGCCGAGGAGCGTGAAGACTTCTCCGTCCGCGACCTCCAGCGAAAGCCCGTCGACGGCCTTTTGCCTGTTGCCCGGGTAAGTTTTTGAGAGCCCATCGAGCCGAATCGCCGCTTTGCGAGCCGGATGCTTGGCCCCTTCGACAATCGGCATTTTTTCGTGCGCATTTTGCACAGAGCTTCCCCCATCGCCCATATCAGCCCGAGACCCATAGTGATCGACGTACTGCGCTAAACCACGGCGTGTTGCCGCGGCACTTCACCCGCAGCCATTCTTGGCTCCCTTTGAGCAGAAAAACCAGCCCGCAAATTCCCCGTGCAGTGCGCTCCTCGGCGCGATTCGGCCGTGCGCAATCCCACGACATGAACATCCCACCGGCCTCCTCGCCAAATCCCTGTTCGGGCACCTTCTTATTTTTAGGACCAGCGCGCAGACAGCGCTCCACCGGCCCGGTCTATGATCGTGTTACTCTGCTGGCGCGCGCACTTCATCCTTCCGTGTCTGGTTCCCTGTGGCCTTCTTTGGGCAGGTCGGATGGTAATCGCACATCCGGCATTCCGTACCGGCCTTTCTGAGAGTTTCGATGAACTCACGGTGAATTGCAGGATCTTCATCCTCGCCTTCGATCTGGCCGCCGCCCAATTTTAGGCTTGTATATGTGGAACCGCGCTCGCCGGAATCGCGCATCACCGATTTAAAGCGCCAATTGTTCCACCGCAACGCCAGGTAGCGCGCCGGCTCGGCCCCGGCATTGAAGTGTTGATGGAACCACTGATCGGGTGGGACGACGACGCTTCCGGGCCCCCAGTTCACCCGCTTGGGCTCCGCGTCTTCCGGCCACAAAATGGAATAGCCCTGGCCGCTGAGGATGATGACGTGGGCACCCGGCCCGTGCTTGTGGGCCTTCTTGTAAGTGCCGACCGGAAATTCCGAAATGTGCGCGCCCATTGTCTGCTTCGCGAGGTCGAACTTGATGTTCGTGCTGTCCTTACCGCGCTCGCTGTAGTCGTACAGCTTGATGCCCAGGGTATCGGGCACGAAGTTTATGGTCATGAAGAAGCGACCGAACAGTTCGCCTTCGCCGCCGAAGTAGTCTTCCGAATTGGGGTCGAATCGATCGCGAAACACATAGTCGCTGTTGAACACGTAATCGACGTTATGGAACAGATTCATGATAAAGCAGCAATTGGTCACCGCGTAGTAGCGCGCAGGCTCTGTGCCGCTGCTATTGAAATGCTGATAGTTCGCGTTGATGGGAATGGCGAACAGACTGCCAGGGCCCCATTCGAAGGAATGTTTCCGTCCATCTTTCTGCCACACGGTCGTGTTGCCATGGCCCTTGGTGACATAGACCATTTCCTCATACATGTGCTTCAGCGGCTTGGTCTTTCCAGCCGGAGGAATCTCGCAGATATAGGCATCGTTCGTGCCCCCGGTTCCTTCAAGAATCACGAACGCGGCTGACACGCCCTTGAGGTCCCAGTACTCGAGTTGGACCTCGTTGATGTCTTCGATGAAGAACCCGCGAACGACAGGAATCTTTTGCGCTGCGAGCCAGGCCTTGTGAGTGTCGTAGCGCTCCGGAATGTCTTGTGAATCTTTCGCATCGGCCGCGGTGTTCATGGAGTCGTTCCTATCGTTAACTCGGAAGAATTACTGCCAATAGCCGAATGCGACACCATGTCCAGTGCCCGCGACAGACCGGTAACAGGGTTGATAATCCACCAGTGTCATCACCGAAGGAGCCATGGCGGCCGCCACCGTGATCCAGTTCAGAATTTCCGGCGTACCCGGACTTCGATTCAACCGATCCCGCGACAGACTGCACAATACGTCCGCATTGCCGTTTAGAAGGCCGCCTATAACTTGCTGATCCAGGTCTTCATCAACGATCTGATGACTCAACCCACCCGACGCAATCAGACCGACCCGCGCCTCGACGGGCCATGTCTGGATCGCCCGCCGTAGCGCTATTCCCAAGGCGTAACAACGTTTGGGCGTCGCTTGATTGGGCAGGTATCTGCTTAACAAGAACGGGATCAGAGGCAGTGAAGCATCCTGCAAAAGCCAATCGTAGGGGAAAGCGAACGCATCATCGAGTGGTCTGTCCTCCGGAAGCTTGTCTCCGCATGCCACATCGAAACTATCCGCTATAAGGGACGTAATCAGATGGTTTGCGAGACTAGGCTGCCCGAGTTTTTTCTCCAGCTCGCCGCTTGGACTTTTTTTCGCATCCGAACGAAACCTCGCATCCGGATCGAAGGCCTTATCGGAAAAATTGGCCACCGAAAAACTCTCTGCTCTGCACACCCCGAAGACCGGATGATTGTCGGTCGGAACTAGACGATGCGGATTGCTGACGACAATGACGACGTCGAGTTTTGCTTGGGTAATGACATTGGCCAACTGTCCGAGAGCCGCACGTGCGGCCGCCGCACGCGCTCTTTGGACGTCGAGCAAAATCTCACGATCGAGGCCGGGCTTCGCCGCTTTCAGCAACGCCCGATAATCAAACCGCGGATCCCGTGTGTCTCCGTCGGCTAGACACGCCCATTCCTCCGGCGGCATCTGGATACTCGGTCCGTGAGAACTGCCCACAGCCACGACTAGATCGGCCATCCTATTCCCTGCTCCCGCGTTTTTTGCCGAGACTATCCGTGAGTACCGGCACCTCAGCCTTGTCGGTTGGTTCTACCGGCTCAGCCCTCTAACCTCTTCTAGCCGGCGATTCTCTCGACAACCGCTTCCGTGGTGGGGACATCCAGTCCGAACCTTTCATTGATGACCTCAAATTCAATGACCCGGTCCTTGTGTGCCACTGGAACTTGGCCCATCGGAGTCCTACCCTCTTCGACAATCTTGATCTGCTCCAACAACATCCTGCGATATTTCACGATCCCCATATCCGAAGTACCGAGCATCTCACGGGGACGATTAGCTATCCTACCCTGGGTTTCCCAAGCCATGACGTCTTGAGCGATGACAAAATCCATACGATAGTTGCCCTTCGCGTCCTTCGTCGGCATAGACTTAAACGGCACATCGGCATCGGCTGGAGTAATGTCCTCCGCGGTGGGCGCGAAACTGATGCGGTAGATCTGGGTATGGGTGTCATCGATGGGCACCCTTATTTGAATATCGTGAACCAACAACCCGCCGTCGCGATCCCGCCGTTTTCCGACATGCCGCAAGGTGTTCGGGAACAACAGCGGATGCTGTTCGACTCGTTCCTTATCTCCGGGATTTTTGCCGGGTAGCGTGCGCCGCTTCATGATCCCATAGGGAATTTCGAAGAAATGATCCGTTTCTTCGAAATGTGCCAGCTCGTACCCCAGAGAGGCCACGTCACGGTGCAGCCAATAGAGATGCGCCGGATCGACGGAGTTCTCCATCGCTTGCAACCAATTGCATTCCAGCACTTCCTGAACATCGATCCAGCGCTTGCCCCTTTCCCATGCCAAAACGTCCCAGCGCGGCAGGATCGGCGCGGGCTGAGGCCCCATATAGGTGAAGAGCATTCCGCCGAGTTTCCGAACGGGATAGGCGGGATGCCGAACCTCTTCTTTCAACCGGCTGCCCGTAGGTTCGGCCGGCTGCTCGAGGCATCTTCCCTGGCCATTGAATTTCCAGCCATGATAGGGACAACGGATACCTTCATCGTCCACGCGCCCCCAGGCTAGAGAGGCCATCCGATGCGAGCAGTGCTCCGCCACGAGCCCATAACCGCCCTTAGTGTCGCGGTAGGCCACCAGATCCTCGCACAGAATTTTCACCCGCTTGATCGGGTTTTCCGCCGTCAATTCGCCAGATGGCGCAAACGGTTGCCAGTAGCGGCGCAAGAGTTCTCCCGCCGGCGTTCCAGGCCCGATACGGGTCATTCTTTCGTTCTGTTCCTGCGTGACCACCCGATGTTCCTCCGCACTACTTGCGAGACGCACGTCACCGCGTCCCTGTGCTGTTTTAACCGATGGATGCTGGTCAGCATCCAAGCCGCGACGCTGTCCCGATATCTGTTAGCCCACGAGCACCGTAAACTTCCTCGCCTAGGCCGACAGAGTCGGGAACAGCTTCTGGCTATTCTTCCAGCGCATCAATTCCTTCTCTTCTTCGGAGAAGGCCTGATGATCTGCCAACAACTGGACATCCCGGAATTTCATCTTGCCGCCCGGATCGTCGTGGGGATAGTCGGTGGCAAACAGAAACCGCTCGGCGCCGAGGAGCCGCACCGCGTCGACGAGTTCCTGCTCCTCTGTCTCCATCGTCCACCAGAAATTGGTGCGGAAGTAGTGGCTGGGATAATACTTATTCTTCTCCTTCACCACGTCCGGCGGCGCCAATTGCTCCACCTTGGAGGTTAGCTTCCGGCGGGCGACCGCTGTGACGCCCTCGTCTTCCTCATAGCTGACTTCGAGGTGCTGGTAGCGGGCGTCGAGCCGCTGGATCAACGGCACGATATGCTTCGCGCCCATTTCCGCATGAATGACCTTCAGACCGGGGAATTGATCCAGCAGACCGCTCGTGATGAACGCCACCAGATTCATCTGCGCATCGGTGGGCGAGAAGTAATCGAGGCCGTCGATCTGGAAATTCATCAGGTTGACGATGCGGTGGCCATGCTGGACGGCATGGACATAGACGGGCATGCCGAGCTCCTCGCATTTCCCGAACACCGGCCACACGTCGCGATGTGTCGTCGTGGGCGTGCCATACGGATGGTCCCATACCGGAAAGGTATGATCGATAACCACCCCGAGGAACCCATTCTGCTTTGCCCACTCCACTTCGGCGACGGCGCCCGCCACGTCTTGAAGCGCGAGCAGGGCCACCGCAAACACCTTGCCGGGATAATCGCGCATCAGGCGGAGCATGCTCACGTTCCAGGAATGAGCCAAAGCAGTACCCAGTTCCGGCTCGATCTGGTAACTCCACCAGCCGGTAAACTGGGGCAGCAGCAGTTGCTTTTGAATGCCCAGGCGCTCGTAGTCCTCGAGCCGGGCGTCCATATTAGTGTTGCCCATCAGTCTGCTGCCGGAGCCTGGTGGCGGATTCGGCGTCGTTCCCTTGACCTTCGGCGGAGCGCCGGGAAATTCGATTCCGACCAGTAGGCCCTTTTCGAAAGTGAGGCGTGGCCGTTTATCGGCCAGGGGTCCGTCCATATAATCGAACGCATCGATCGGGAAGAAATGGGTGTCAGTATCGATGATCATAGCGGCGCCTCCACAGCTTCGATTGCTCATTCAGCGAGACGTTCAACCGCCGGGACCACGAAACCGACCGGCCGCGGTTGAACAACGCCGATCCAGAACGCGCTTACACTAGCCGGCCCTACAAAGAGAAACGTGCTGACGGGCCTTAATTTACATCACGCAAGAACAAGTCTTCCGGCTCGAGCCGGCGGCGGATTATCCCCTGGTCGTAACAATACCGAATCATGGTCTCTATACTCTGCCGGTTGCTTTCAAGGCCGTGCTCTGGGAGGAACATGCCCGTCGCCTGTTCCAATTCAAACAGCGATACGCCGCCGTACTCGTTATCGAGGACTCCCGTCCGCACATCTTTCTGGTAGCTGGCCAAAGCACGCTCGTATGCGCGCAAAACTTGTCTTGGCAGGGAGGGATGCGCCGCGACCGTCCGACGCGGCATCATCAGGACCGTATTGATCGGAAAAATACTGTTCTTGGCGTAGTAATCTTTGATTTCCTTATAAGGAGCTTCGAACAGCAGCCGCAGCCCGCGCTCTTTGGCCCTCGCCCCACCCCATGGAGATGTCAGCGCGTCGATTCTATTTTCTTTCAACAACGACCACATGGATTGCCCGCGTGGCGCGCGCTCGACGGTGAACCGCTCGGGGGGTGTAAAGCCAAAGTATTCGTCGCGCTCCGTCACCCAGGTGATCCGCTCCGTATTGACCCCGTATTGCTCTTCCAGAACGCCGCGGAGCCAAATTCCGAAATTGACTGAAAAGCAGCTTAAAGCGAAACGCTTGCCTTCCAGATCGCGCGGCGTGTTGATTCCGGAGTCGGCGCGGACGCAGACCTGGACGTGAGGAAAGAACCGGCTGGGAAACACCGGGAGTGCCGTGACCTCCTTTCCGAGGTCTACGGCCTGAATGTAGGTGGAAAAAGCCTGCTCTCCCATGTCATAGGGCGGATCGTTCGCCATGCTGGCGAAAATCGGCCCAGGCGCCATGTAAGGCTCCCCAGGCGCCGCCATCCGCTCGGGGCCTTTTTCTCGGCTCAGAATCGTCGGATATTCCACCTCGAAGCCTTCCACCGGCACGGTACGATTCCGCAAGTACCGAGAATCGTACCGATGTCCGATAGCGACCGTTACCTTCGACTTTTGCTGCTGCGGCTGCTCTAGCACGTTCATCACGCTACCCTTCCCAGTGCGTCGGCCGGCGGGGCGTTCTGGCGCGCCCCCCTCTCGGCAATCGCAGCTATAATGGTAATATTGCTTGTTCCGAGTCATAAATTCATTATTTCGATTAATACTATGTGGAATTAAGATCAGATGGCGAGCGATGACTAAATCCAGCGGTAGGCAGGTCCCAGTAAATCAGGGGTGAACGTCTTCCGTAAACCACTCTGTCGGCAATTCGCGTCCCACGCCCGCTTCTTTTGCTTTCTTGTAGACGAGAGCGCCCACGCCGGCGAACTGATAGCCCAAGCCGAAATTGTTGATGAAGCATGTGATCTCGAGATCGCCGTCCCGCCCGGCGACGCGTCCGGCGACGATATCGGTCAATTCGGGCATGGCGGAAAAATCGAGATGCTCGATATCCGCCCAACCCGTTGCCGTATAACGGCTCGGCAGCGCCTCGATGCCTTCGGCGACACAATGGATCGGCGAGGGATCCTTCGTATGGACGACAACGCGGTCCGCCATACCCACCGCTGCGGCATCGATCTCGACATGCTTGACACTGGTGATATGCATGCCTGGTTTCACCAACTCGGGCCCGAAGATCTGGCTATTGGCATTGGTCGCACACATGGCGATGTCAGCCCCGCCGATCGCTGCTTCCGGACTGTCCACCGGCACGACCTCGACGCCCAAGAGACCGGACATCTCGGCGGAGAACGCCGTGCGGTTATTTACGTTAGGGCTGAAGCAGCGAATCTTCGCGATGTCGCGCACGCAACACACGGCCATCAGCTGCGCGCCGGCTTGCCAACCGGAACCGAGTATTCCCACAGTGCGCGCGGCCGCGCGTGCCATGTATTTGGCGGCGAGGCCATTGGTCGCGCCGACCCGCATCCGCTGCACCACCCCATCGGGAAGAATGGCGAGCGGTTCGCCGGTCGCAGTACTGAATAGCAGAATCAGGCCGACATACCGGTTGTTGGCCGCAGCCGGTACCTTGACGCGGCGGCGATGGCTGCCCGTCCGGGGCCAGGTAATGATATCGGAATTGATGCGGACGGCGCCGACTCCAAGGCTTGGCACCACGCCATCCATGGACTTGAGGCCATAGACAGCATCATCACGGGACGTGGGCGCCAAGCAGTCGGATCGCCTTCTGGTCACCCCTCGACCGTCGGCGAGCTCGCGGTACGTCTCCTCCATGACCGCTATGCAGGCCGGCATGGTGAGCAATCGCTCAACGTCCTCATTAGAGAGAAGCAGAGTCATTTGGAACCCTTACAGAAGGTGGAGCTCTATAAGAAACGCTGAAGGGCGTGAGACCTCGGCCAGCGGTATGGGGGCGATGAACCGTCTCGCAAAGTTGATGCAGCGCTCTCTATCCCGACGCAAAAATACGGCCAACGGCAGTCTCCGATCGCGGTAAACTATGAAAGTTCAGTCGCGAATATCCTGCAACAGCCACTCAGTGGGAATCTGGCGTCCGAGCCCTTTCGCCACCGCGGCTTCATAGACCTTGGAGGCGACGGCCCAAAATTGCGCACCCTGCAGATTGCCGCGTTCGGAATAGGTAATTTGCTTGTCCGACGTGCGTCCCGGCTTGCGTCCAGCAATCAGGTCGGCAAAGAAGACTGCGCGGTCCTCCGCCACGACGCCGCGTGGGCTACTCTTACCGTCAGGACTCATCCCCTTCCTGGCAGTTTCCTCGTCCATGGCAACATAGGTCAGGCGTGAAGCCGGCGTCTTGAAATCGGGCAGTCCCCAGGGCGCTGGTGCGGTGCCGAATCGTAAAGAAACGTCGATACGCTCGATAGTCCTTTTGTCAGGCCGACCCGAGCCGCCGATGTTGACGACATGCGTTCCTTCTTCCAACAATTCGCCGTTCAGCACGGGCTCTGTCGTATCCGTCAGTGCCGCTACGATATGGGCGCCCTTGTAAACGTCCTCGGGACGGTCACAAACTTGCACCTCGATCCCGTACGATCCGGCCATTTCACGGCCGAATCGTTCGCGATTGATTTTTGTCGGACCGTAGACTTGAAGCCGTCGGATTGGCCGAGCATAGGTGAAGGCCTGCATATGAGTGCGTGCCATGCCGCCGGAACCGAGAATGCCGACCACCGACGCATCCTGCCGCGCCATATATTTGACGCCTAGCCCGCCGTCGGCGCCCACCCGCATGTGCTGCAAGATGCCGTCATTGAGGATAGCGACCGGCTCGCCACTTTGAATGTCCATCAGCCAGATCAGGCCGCAGAAAAGGCCGGGCCGCGTACAGTATTTCTCTTCCGTCGGAACTGGTCCTGTGCGGTCCTGAACGAGGATGTCCGACTTCATGCGGATCGCGAAGTAGCCGCTGACAGAGCCCCCTTCCATCGTGCCCCACTGATAGGTTTTGTCGGGGTCATCGGTGGGAATCTGGATGTCGATGCGCGGGCGGCAGACGGCCTCTCGAGTGATCGTCTGCTTGTACGATTCTTCAGGGCCGCCATCGTCGTCGGCATGTCGAGCAGTCGCTGAACGTCCGCGTTGCCGATGATAAGCGTCACTACTCTTCTCCGTGTTGCTTTACGGCGAACTCTACCGACGAACGGTCACTGTCTTAAGAATGGAACGGCCAACCGATGAAACTCGTCGGCCGCATCCCACGGCACGAGATGCTTGCAACCGTCTACGATATGCAAGTTGATCCGTGGGTACTTTTCCTTAAGCAAGGTGGCGCGCTCGAAGGCGTTGCCGCGGTCGTTCTTTCCGTAAATCATCATGAGTGGCATCTTGAGCTCACTCAGCCGCTCCCAGAGATCAGGGCCGGTGGTATTTTTTGGTTTGTCCTTGGCAGCCTCAGCCTCTGCATTCCGTGCGACGAATGCTTCGAAGTTTCTGCCCATGCTGCGGCGGTGCCGCAGAGCCAACTCTTCCGGCGTGATCAGCTCATGGTGAAAGAGATTGGCTTCGAGAAGCTTGCGTGTGTCGTCGATCGTCGGTTCCGTCGTTGCCATGCGTCTCTCGAGTCGCTGCTGCACCGCCGTCTCGCGTCCGCTGTGGGTTTTTTTATCGAGGGGCGGCAGAAGGCTTCCGGTGCCAAGCACGACCACGTGACTGTATCGCGCTGGATCCTGGAGCGCGAGCTGCACCGCGGTGCCGCCGGCCTGCGAGTGCGCGACCAGAGCGGCTGTCTTCAAGCCAAGCGCTTCGATGAACCTAAGGATCATCTTGCGGCGAAAAGACGCCGAGTGATCGGCCGGCATGTCGCTGAGCCCGAATCCCGGCTGATCGAATGCGATGACGCGAAAGCCTCCCTTCGCCAGCGGTCGCAGGTTACGAATGAAGACGTCTGCCGACGAGCCGAGAGAGGCACCATGCAGCAGCACGACCGCCGGTCCGTGCCCTTCCTCGATATAGCGTATCCGCAGGCCATCCACCGTGATGTAACGATCCTGCACAGCCGCCTTGAGTTCAGTCGCCATATGAGTTTCTCCCAATAGTCTCCCTGACCGGACTTAGACCGGACTTAGACCGGACTTATTTCGCTAGGGTCCAGTGAAAGGTCGCAGGTGTAGAAACATGCGCGCGGCCCGCCTCGCGCATGGGAGTCGATGAAAAAACCTTCCGCCTCGGCTCAGCCCGCGATCGCGCCCTGACTGTCCGACGCCATCAGGCCACCCTCTCCCACTTGTCGACGTCCACTTCCCAACCTTTGGTCTGGGATAGATCGAAGCCATTCCCTTCGGGATCGACGACGCGATATTCGGCATAGGGCCGCACCAGCGGCCGGTCGGCGACCGCCACCGTGCCATCGCTCAGTTCGGCAACCTTCTGATGCGCGTCCCGCATCAGGTAACCGAAGTGATGGATGCCGAACCGCCGCTCCTCCGGCTGCTCCTCCTTGCCGTCATGCCCGACTCGGTTGTAAACGGCGAAACCGTCCGCGTCCCGGCTCCGGTAATACGGATGCAGCGCGAGGTTGGTATAACCATCGCCGAGGAAGCAATTGAAGCGTCCTTCCTTGCGCCTGAGATCGGTCGTGCCGAGTTCGCGCATGCCGAAGAGCTGGGTGAAGAAATCGGCACAGCGCTGCGGCTGCAGGGTATGGATGGCAATATGTCCAATTCTCGGAAGCCCGCGGCTCTCCCGTGTCACGCCGAAGGCTCGTTCCGACAGGCTGATCGGGTTGCATTCGGGATCGAAGATGCGGACCTCGCCATGATGGATGCCGCCAGCCTCGCGGAGCGCAACGCCGCCTGGAATCAATTGGCGGTATTTCTCCAACACCGACGAGATGCTATCCACCTCCATTCCCATGTGATGCAGACCCGCGTCCTTACGAAGTTCGTCCAGGTCGGCGCGCTGACGGAACAACGTCAGATTGAAGTAGCCGTCCGTCAATGAGATGTCTCCGTGCGGCGAACGCCCCAGCTCACGCATGCCGATTTGTCGTTCGTAGAACTCCGCCAGCTTCGACGGGTCCTTACTGATGATTGCAAGATAGCGGATCCGTGCCATTAATCGATCCTCCCGTTTGTACTGATCGATTCGACTGCTTAAAGGAATTTATGCGTGAATTATTCACTTCGCCCATTCACCTGACAAGCTTTAATGCTCGCGCCAATGTATTCGAGTTGACTCATTTTCCGTCGGCGTGCGTGAATGACGCAAACGCCATTGGGGAGGCCTGCATGAATTACACAGTGGATGACTTTACCGCCGACTGTCGGAGAAGCTTGACGGCGGATGCCGGCGAAGCCGGCCAGTAGGCTGTGCGCAAGCACCTCGTGAAACTGCTCGCCAGCCCCGATGACTTGCTGGCGCGTCTGGGGAATGCGCCCTCGGTGGGGCGCTATGCGATCCATCACGACCCGGTCACCGATATGTATGTCTTCGCGCATGTCTCTGAGCATGAGGGGCGGAGCCATGCGCACGATCACGGGCCATGCTGGATCATCTACGGCAACGTCACCGGGCGCACCGATATGATCGAGTGGCGCCGCACCGACGATGGATCGCGCCCTGGCCACGCGAAACTAGAGAAGGAAAAAGAATATAGCGTCCGATCCGGGCAGGCGGCCCTCTTTCGGAAGGGAGCGATACATTCCACCTCCCATCCCGAAGGCGACTCGATTCTCGTCCGGGTCATTTCGGACGACATGGACAGCGTGTGGCGCCACACCTTCGATCCGCAAAAGGAGACCGTAAAAGACCGACCGCCGCGCGAAAAAGGTGCGCCGCAAAAGGACTGAACCATCGGAAACAGCCAATGGGAGGCCGGCATGAGTTTCATGAGAGCGGCATGGATAGCCTGCGCGTTGACGTGCGGCGGCAGCTTTCATACGGCGGCCGCGGCAGACGCAGTCGCCGATTTCTACCGCGGTAAACAAATCAGCTTCATCATTGCGACAGGTTCGGGCGGCGGCTACGACACCTACGGCCGTCTATTGGCGCGGCACTACGGCCTCTTCATCCCCGGACAGCCCACGATGGTGGTTCAGAACATGCCCGGGGCGGGCGGCATCCGCGCGACGAACTTCATATACAATACCGCGCCGAAGGACGGAACGGCGGTCGCCCTCGTACACAGCGGGATGACGACGCTGTCGCTCATCGAGCCGGACAATGCGAAGTTCGATGCGACCAAACTCACCTGGATCGGCAATATGGAAGAGGAAACGTCGTTGTGCGTCTCCTGGCACGACTCGCCGATCAAGACAACGGGCGACATGTTCACGAAGGAGTTCATCATTGGCGGCACGGGGGCCGGAGCGAATCTCGAGGTCTACCCGCGGGTGATGAATAAAATACTAGGCACCCGATTCAGGGTTATTTCGGGCTACAAAAGCGGCAACGAGGTCAGCCTGGCTATCGAACGCGGCGAGTTGCACGGGCGCTGCAGCTGGCCGCTCAGCAGCATCCGCAGTACGCGGCCTGAGTGGCTGCCCGAGAAAAAACTGAACTTCCTCGTGCAGACCGGCATGCAAAAGGATGCGGCACTGCCCGATGTGCCGCTGGTCATGGATCTCGTGAAGAACGACGAGGACCGCGCCGTCATGGAACTGATTTTCGCGCCTCGTAGCCTGCTGCGGCCGGTCGTGGCGCCACCCGATCTTCCGGCCGACCGCACGGTAGGACTCCGAGAAGCATTCATGAAGACGCTTGCCGATGGTGCCTTCTTGGAAGATGCCGCGAAACAGCGGTTAACTGTGACACCCAAGTCAGGGGAGGCCATGCAGCGCCTGATCCTCAAGCTCCACCAGGCGCCGAAGCCTGTGGTGGAGCGCGCCAACCAGGCCATGTCGGCAAACTGAGAACTGGAATATCAGGCGGCGCCGAAGGTTTATATCGCGCGCTTATTTGCCGTATGCAGGAATAGCGCGCTCAGGACGCCAGCACGCGCTCGGCGAACAGAGATTCGACGGGCATCGACCGTTCTATCAGGCCCTGATCGCGCGAATACTCCATGAACCGTTCGATGTTGGTGCGGTTCTTCTCGACGCCGACCGGCCACAAGTCGCGGCCCAGAAAGCTCCGTTCCTCCTCCAGATCGAGGCGGCCCCACGCGAGGCGCGACCAGTTCGGATCGTCGTAATAGCGCGCACTGATGGCATCCGCCTTCTCGAAGGCTTCCATCATCGCCGGCGCCGCATCGGGATAGCGTTCGAGCACATCGTCGCGAAAGGCGATCAGGTGCATGATCGGATAAAAGCCGTTCTTCCGGTAGTAGCGTGCTTCTTCCGCTTTCGGATCGTCGAACAGGCGGCGGATGTCGGAGGCGCCATCCAGCACCTGGCGCGGCGGATGGGGCCGGAAGATGGCATCGATCTCGCCCGCCTGGAGCATGCGCCCGATGTTGGTACCCTGCGGCGCCATCCGTATCTTCACTCCCGGCTCTGGCTCGAACGGCACAGTCTCCTCGCGGCTCACGACCCATTCGATCTGCCGCCATGGAACGCCATATTCCGCTTGCAGATCGCCTTTCGCGAGGACCGATAGCGTCGTCTGGAACGTGTTGAGGCCGATGCGCTTGCCGACCAGATCCGCAGGCTTCTTCACGCCGCCCTTCGCGTTGACCCAGATCTGCGATTGGCTGAACAGCCGACGAGGAAACACCGGGATGGCGGTAAACGGCAGTTTCCGCGCCCGGGCCATGAGGTAGGAGGAGAACGAAAGTTCGCAAATATCGAACTCTCCCTTCTGGAGCATACGCTCGTGGCGATCCTTGCCGTACCGACCCTCCTCGGACTGACCGACATGGAGAACTTCCAAGTTGAACCCCGTCGGCTGCACGGAGCCGTCGAAAAACGGCACGTAGCGGTCGTAGTGCGACACGGCTAGCGTAAGTTTCGGATGCACCATGATGTTCTCCCCAGCGCCCGCAAGTTCCGACCTGCGCGGCTGCTTTTTTTGTGGCGGGTTCTTATTTCGATCGGGCTTTCTCGAGCTTTTTATCGCTCTTGGGCCGGAAGTGATATCTGGGGATCTTGTCCAGATCCGTACCCGTGAGGCGAATCACCCACGCGATGTTCGGGTGGTTCGTGGAATGAATGACCCCAGGGCCATAGGCCCGCGTCTGACCTGGTCCCAATCGATACTCATCGGAAGCTTCCAACACAGCATGGTCTTCGCTGTCGGAATTCACCCGACGCCATTCGGTCATCTCCGTATATCCCAGCGCGTTCCCGTAGATGGCCCACGATGCGCCATGATTGTGGGGCGCGCCGCCTTTACCAGCCGGTTGCACATGTGCATTGACGTAAAAGCCCGTTTCCGGATCGTGGTAGAGTACTCGTTTGCTCGGCGGCATATTCTCCTCGAAAGTCGCAGCGACGAAGTCCTCATCCCGAAGGAGCCGTTTCAACTGCTCGCCGATTTCAGGCAAGGTCTTGGACAGCGAAGGATCAGCTTTGAGAATTCTCCGACAGTCGGCGCAAAAGGCCTCAAGAGTGTAGCTCATACGTCTCTCCATAAATTGTGCGACACCGGTCGCGATCAGGCCGCACTTTCCCATTTGTCGATGTCGACCTCCCAGCCTTTGGTTTGGCTGAGATCGAAGCCGTTGCCTTCGGGGTCGCGCAGGCGAAACTCCGCATAGGGTCGCGAATCAGGACGCTTGGCCACGGGGATTTCCCGCGCAAAGTCCTCGACCTTTTCCTTGATATCGTTGACGAGGAAACCGACGTGGTTGATGCCGAAGCGCGCCTCGTGACCGTCCTGATCGTTGTAGAAGGGGTGGATGGCCAGGTTGGTCCAGCCGTCGCCGGCAAAACGGTTGCCGCGGCCCTGCTTGCGCCGCTCATGACTGGTCGGAAGCTCGCGAAACCCGAAAACCTGCACAAAGAAATTCAGGATACCTTCCGGCCAAAGCGCGTTATAGGCGATATGGCGCAGCCGTGGAAAACGGTTGGTGCCGTCGCGCATGCCAAACGATTTCTCGGAGACGCTGACGGGATTTCCTTCAGGGTCATAGATGCGCATCTCGCCGAAATGCAGACCGCCGGGCTCCTTCACGATAGGCCAATTCGGGTTGAAAGCTTGATAACGCCGCTCGACCTCTTTGAGGCTATCCACCTCGAGGCCGATGTGATGCAGTCCTATCTCCATCCTCGGCTCGCGTAGCTCCGGACGACGCTTCAGAAACGTCAAATTGAAGAAACCGTCGGTCAACGTCACATCGCCGTCGACCGAGCGACCTCGCTCGTCAAAATCCAGGTGGCGAGCATAAAATGCCGCGAGCTCGTCAGGTTTATCGCTCAGGAACGATAGGTAACGAATGCGGGCCAACATGATATATCTCCTCCCTTGTCTAGAACAGCAACTTGCAGTCGATTACCGTGCGACGCGTTGTATAGCCTCTATGGCGGCTTTCACGACGGGCGGCGGTGTATCATAAAGGCGCTTGATCGTTTCCGTCATTTCTTGCCAATCCATCGGATCGAGCTCGAGTCCCTGCTTCTCGGCTTCCGCCAGAAACCGCGGATCCCGCACGGTAGCGGAAAATGCCGCCCGCAAGGCTGCCAGGCGCTCCTCCGGAATTTCCGGCGGAGCGATAAATGGCCGAGCCATAACCTGTCCAGCGAGAATAAGCGCAATAACCTGCCGATCCGCTTCCGATTGTGCAAGCTCGAGGACCGAGGGCACCTCGGGCAGCTCGGGAAGACGCTTAAACGCTGACGCGGCCAGGAAACGGATTTTCTTCTCCGTGATCCACGCCGGCTGGGTGCTCTTGATGCTGGCATAGGACCAGCCGCACCGGCCATCCACTTCGCCCCGCTCAAGCGCCAGCGTGATGTCATTCCCACCGGGGAAGCCTGAGATCACTTTGAACTTATATCCGAGCACCTGGTTCAGCGCGGTCGGCAGCACCACCGTGATCGACGCCGGCCCGGTGCCACCGACGATCATCTCCCGCTCGCGCACTTGGTCGATCGTGCGAAACGGTGTCGTATGCCATGCAACGCAGAGACTCGCGGCGCTGTCGAGATTGCCGAGCCAGTTGATCTTTTTGGCGTCGAACTGAGTTCCTTCGACACCGAACAAAGGCGCCGTCACTTGCTCTCGTCCAATCGCGCCGATCACAGTTCCGTCTCTCGGCGCGGAGTTGTACAGCGTGTTGGCCAGCTTCAGGCTGCCGGCGCCGGGAACGTTTTGGGTTATGACAGACGGCTTTCCCGGGACGTGCGCACCGTAATGTTTTGCGAATTGGCGTGCGTAAACGTCATATCCTCCGCCTGGCGCATAGCCGATTTGCAGCGTGATGGTCTTGCCCCGGTAGAATTGTTCGGCGGTTTCCGCGCTGATAACCGGAGCACCGATCATAGTCGCTGGCACAGCGAGCGCGAGCGCTATCGCGGCGGACCGCAGCCTCAAACGCCTGGACCGAATTTGCACCCTGGCTCGAGGAGGCGCCTCGTCGGTTTTTCTGACACTGTCATGGAGCCGGCAGGCACATCGCGACCGGCATGAACGCATATTCGACATGTCCACCTCCCTGTTTGAGTAGCCACGCTGCTTTCTTACTCCTTCGTAACTCGACTAAGCACATCGGCGGTGCGCTTAACCGCGTCTTTCGGCGTGTTATAGATTTCTGCGATTACCTGACTAAGCTCCGAACCGGAAATGCCGTCCACGGTGAGCCGTTGCTTTTGCGCGTCTGCGACGAATTCCGGGTCTTTCAGCGTGGCGGCGAACGCGGCTGTCAAGGCTCCAACGCGATCCACCGGCAAGCCAGGCGGTGCGACAAAGGGGCGCCCCAGGGAAACCCGGGATAAGAATAGGCGCAATGCCGCGCGGTCGGATTCGCTCATGGATAACTGGGTCAACAAGGGCGCATCCGGAATACTCTCATCCTTCTTGAGGGCCGCTTGGAACAGGATTTTAACTTTGCCGTCCTTGTATAAGGTTTGGCGGGAAAGCGAATCAAAAGCCAAGCAGATACCCTGCACCTCTCCCCGCTCCATGGCGAGCGCAATGTCCTGCGATCCCTTGTAGCCTTTGATGGTTTTGAATTTTAACCCCAGCAGCTCAGCCAAGAAACCCGGGTAGATCGCCGTGTCCGCGCCCGAACCGGTGGCACCCACAATCAGTTCCTTGCCGAGCAGATCGGCCATGGATTTGACCGGCGCGTCTTCGCGTGCTGCGCAGACCGTGGTGTCGCGGTCGGGGCTGCCGATCCAATGCATCTTCAGGGGTTCGAACTGAGTCCCCACTCCGCCGAACAACGGCTCCAACGGGATGCCCCGGTTGACCGCGCCAAAGGCCGTGCCGTCCTTAGGCGCCGCATTGTAGAGGAAATTGATGACCTTGAGGCCGCCCGCGCCGGGCATATTCTGGGGCACCACGGATGGGCTGGCTGGAATGTGCTTGCCCATATGGCGGGCGATGGTCCTGGCCCAGAGATCGCTACCGCCGCCTGGGCCGAAACCGATCAGGAGGTTGACCGTTTTGCCCTTATAGAAATCGCCGACGGACTGCTGCGCAGCGACGGGCGAAAAGCCGGCAACCATCATCGCTATACCGGAAGCGCCACCAAGGAAATGACGTCTATCCATGATCGAATCTCCATAGTGATTCAGCCCTATTGGCCATCTTTAGCAGGTGCGCAAGGGTCTCCGTGTTCGGTTCTTATGACTTGGAGAGCGCGTCAATTTCAGATTTCCCTCGATTCCGCTAGTCGCGGATATCCTGCAAAAACCAATCGGTCGGGATTTCTCGACCTTTCTTGAGTTTGACCGCCTGGGAATAAACCCATCCCCCGACGGCCGAGAACTGCAGGCCCTGGTTGCCGACGTTGCGGTAGAAGGTGATCTGATCGCGGCTCGTCCGACCTTTGCATTTGCCGGTGACCAGATCCGCGAACTCCGGCTTGTCTCCGCCCTTTCCGCGATCGGCGAAATCCGGACTGTCGCCACCGAAGCCGGGCTCTGGGTTCTTCTCCGGGATTCGCTTCATCTCCTCGACCGTACCACCAATATAGGCGGCCGGCGAAAGCCCTCTCTCGGCTTGAAAGCGCTCGGTTTGTTTCATCTGCAAGCCGGCAGTGCCCTGGCGCACGACCAGATCGAACCTCCCTGTCGCGGCATCCGGCATTTCCCGGCGACCGAGATTTGTGACATGCATGCCCTTCTCTATCCATTCGGCGTCATAGACGGATTTCATACTGTCGGTCGCAGACGACAGTATATCCACGCCGCGCACCGCTTCGCGCGCGCTGTCCACCGCGCGAACCTCGATATTGAGGCGCTTGGACATGTCTTCGGCGAATCGCTCGCGGTGCCGCGGGTTCGGGCTGTAGATCTTGCAGAGCTTGACATCGCGCACGCACTTGAAAGCTTCGAGGAAAGTGCGTGCCATGCCGCCGGATCCCAGCATGCCGACCGTGTGGGAGTCCTCGCGTGACAGGTATTTGACGCCGATACCGGCTCCCCCGCCCACCCGCATATGCTGCAGCACGCCGTCGTTGATGAATGCAAGCGGCTCCGCATTGCGGGTCGAGATCAAGTAGATCACGCCGCAATAAGTGCCGGGCTCGCGGCACCATTTGTCCTCGGTCCAGCCGCCGTCTGGAGTCTTCGGCCACGTGACGATGTCGGACTTCATGCGGATAGCGAAGAAGCCGTCGTTGGCGCCTTCCATAGAGCCCCAGCGGAAGTACCCGTCGTCGCGCTCGCAGGGCATGTACATGTCGATCCTCGGGCGATGAATCGAACCGCCGGCCGGAAGCTTTTTGAAGGCCTCCTCCTGAACCCGAATGCAATCGTCCATGGTCAGGATTTCCGATACGACGTCATTGCCGATGATCAACATAGGTAACCTTCTCCTTTCTTGATTGCTGACGCTGCCTGATATCGTTGACGCGTGGCTAAGCCCATAACCTCCCAGCAGCGCACGCTACCCGTGGAACCTATGGGTGTACGGTTTCGGTAAACCAATCGGTTGGAAGACTATGGCCTCGCCCCTGTTCCACAGCACGCCGGTAGATAACGGAACCGGCTGCGGCAAATTGGTAGCCTAGGCCCAAATTGTTCAAGAAACAGGTGACTTCGTTCTCGTTTTTCCGCCCGATTGCGCGCCCGCTGATCAGGTCCGGCAGCGTCGGAAAAGCTCCGAAGTCAATATCCTTCGAAGCATTCCAGGCGCGGCCTTTGCTTTCTTCTTTAAATTGAGCGCCTTTGGCAACGACGAGGATCGGCGCGGTGTCATGGGTATGTACCGCGACACGATCCGCCGCCTTGATAGCGGCCGGCTCGATCTCGGGCTTTTTGATCGCCGAAAGATGCATGCCGGGCTTCACCCACTGCTTAAAGAAGATCGGATCTATCGAGTTCGTGCTGCACATGGCGATGTCGACTCCATCGATCGCCTCCTCCGGCTGAGCCGCCGGAGTTACCGGTACGCCTAGCACCTCACTCATCCGAGCGGAAAACGCTTCCCTGTTCTTCTCGTTGGGAGAAAAGCATTTAATTTCCTCGATTTTTCGGACGGCGCAGGCGGCGGCCAGTTGTGTCTCGGCTTGCCAACCTGAGCCGAGGATCCCGACCGTACTTGCGTCCGAACGCGCCATATATTTGATGCCGAGTCCATTTGTCGCGCCCACACGGATGTGCTGAAGCACGCCGTCGGGAAAGATCGCCAGGGGTTCGCCATTGTCCGTCGAGAACAGCAAGACCAAGCCGACATATCGGTCGCCTGGCGCTGCGGGGACCTTCACGCGTCGTTGCGTATTGCCGATCTTGGGATTGGTAACGATATCGGAGTTGATCCGAATGGCCCCGACACCGAGTTTCGGCACGACACCATCCATCGACTTGAGACCGTAGATGGCGTTCTTGCCATAGCTCGTCGGCGCAATGCAGTCAGAGCGCTGGCGACTGACCCCCCGGCCGGCTGCAAGCTCTTTGTATGCATCCTCGAGAACATCGATGCACTCCGGCATCGTCAACAACCGCTCGACATCGTCATTGGATAATATCAGCGTCATGTCAGCCTCGTGTGATACTCAAAAACGTAACAACTGCGTTCTCTATTTCACTCAGATCAGTTGCGAATATCCTGCAGGAACCACTCGGTTGGAATTTCGCGGCCCATCTTACGCGCCTTCGCGGCTTCATAAACCTTGCCGGCGACAGCCCAAAACTGGTTGCCCTGCAGGTTGCCGCGCTCCGAATAGGTGATCTGGTCGCGCGCGGCGCGGCCGCGGTTGGTGCCGTTCAGCAGATCGGCGAACGTTATCACCTTGTCGGCAGGCGCGCGGTGGCCACGCTTGCCGCCCCGCCGAGCCATGCGGAAGCTGGCCGTCCCCGCGGGCTGCGCGGCGTAAGTGAGGAACTCGTCATCGAGGCCGAATTCCGGCAGACCTTCGGGCGCCGGCGCATTGCCGAACCTGAAGTAGACGTCGATCCTGGTCAGGGTGGCGTCATCCGGCCGGCCGCCGCCGCCGACATTGATCACATGCGTGCCCTTCTCGATCAGCTTGCTATCGAGCACGCTCACCGCGGAGTCGGTCAGGCCGGCGACGATGTCGGCGCCCTTGTAGATATCCTCCGGCCGGTCGCAGACGACCGCTTCGATGCCATAGAGTGCTGCCATCTCGCGCGCGAAGCGCTCCCGGTTCGCCTTGGTCGGGCTGAACACCTGCAGCCGCTTGATGCCGGGGCGTACCGCCATGAACGCCGCCATATGGCTGCGCGCCATGCCACCGGACCCCAGCACGCCGACCACTTCAGCATCTTCCCTGGCCATGTATTTGACCCCGATTCCCCCATCGGCGCCGACGCGCATGTGCTGCAGCACGCCGTCGTTGATGAAAGCCAACGGCTCGCCGGTTTCGGTATCGGTCAGAAAAATCAGCCCGCAGAACAGGCCGGGCTTCGTGCAGTATTTCTCCTCGGTGACGACGCCGTTGTGGCTCTGCTCATAGACCACGTCCGACTTCATGCGGATGGCGAAGTAGCCGCTGGTCGAACCGCCTTCCATGGTGCCCCACTGATAGACCTTGTTGGGATCGGACGTCGGAATCTGGATGTCGATGCGCGGCCGACACACGGACTCGCGCGTCACCAGTTGACGGTAGGCGTCTTCCAGCGCTGCGATGGTGATCTCCATAGATAGCAGCTTCGAAACTTCATCGTTGTTTATGATCAACGTCATACGCCTCTGTCTCCGTTAGCGCTGTTCTGGGAGTCTGCCGCGATGACCCGAGTGTACGCTCATTTGTTATCGCCTTCGCAAAATATCCGGCCACCCCAAAAAAGCACGAGATTCTTTGATCGGCCTGGCAGATGAAACCAATGCATAAATTTCATTGTTCTTCCGCGGCACCAGCCTGTACAGGTTCTTCCTTTCATAAACATGCTTTTGATCACGCGGGGCAAAGTAGTGGCCGTGACTCGATGAATATCCAGAACAAAATTCCAGGCCTGCTTCTCACGGTCGGCTTGGCGACGGCGGCCTATTTTGCCGTGTTGCTTCCACCACTCTCGAAATTGCACCCGATGATCATCGGGCTGCTCCTGAGCATCGCCTTGCGAAACCTCATCGGACTGCATGGCACGACAAAACCGGGCATCGCATTCTCGCGAGGTCGGGTCCTACGGGTCGCCGTGGCTTTCCTCGGAATTCAATTGAGCTTTTCTCAGATTGCCGAGGTAGGCGTCGTCGGCCTCGCGATCATCCTCGGCGTTTTGATCGGAACCTTTTCGCTGACCACATACTTTGGGCGTTTTCTCGGCATCGACTATCGCCTTTGTGAGCTCATCGCGGCAGGAACGTCGATTTGCGGCGCGTCAGCCATTGTGGCCACAAACACCATCACGCGGGGGCGCGACGAGGACGTGGCGTACGCCGTCGCCAGCATCACGCTGTTCGGCTCTTTGTCGATGCTGGTCTATCCCTTGCTCCTGCCTTTTCTGCCGCTCGATTCCCACGGTTATGGTCTCTGGGCAGGCGCGTCTATCCACGAGGTCGCACAGGTTGTCGCCACGGCGTTTCAGGGAGGCGGGGACGCGGGAGCATTCGGGACGACCGCCAAGCTGGCAAGGGTCGCCATGCTGGCGCCCTTCATATTAATTCTCGGGTGGCGCATGAGGGGCCGAGGCATCCAGGGCAACGTTCTGCAGAAGGTGCCGATTCCTTGGTTCGTCCTGGGTTTTATCGGATTGGTTGCTTTGAACAGCTATGTAGGGTTCGATGCTTCGGTGCGGTCCATGATCGGCGCTGTCACGGCGTTCCTCATGACCGTGGCTTTGGCGGCCGTGGGGCTGGAGACCGATTTTTCGAAGCTTAGAGCTCACGGACCAAAACCTTTTCTGTTGGGCCTTGTATCGTGGTTGTTCATTTCCAGTGTCACCTTGGCACTGGTCTTGGTCGCATTCTAGAGAGGTGCGGGGGGATGACGCTTGAGCAGTTGCGCATTTTCGTAGCTGTCGCGGAACGCGAGCACATGACGAGGGCATCCGAGGCACTCGGCTTGGTTCAGTCCGCTGTCAGCGCTGCGATTGCCGCTCTCGAGTCGCAGCACGCCACGGCGCTATTTCATCGCCTTGGCCGACGCATCGAATTGACCGATGCCGGGCGCATTTTCTTGGAGGAAGCCAAGGCTGTGCTGGCGCGTGCCGCAGCCGCGGAACTAGCCCTAGCAGAATTGGGGAACCTCAATGCCGGAACCTTAGCCGTCCACGCCAGTCAAACCATCGCCAGTTACTGGCTACCCCGCCATTTGGTGCGCTTTCAGCAGGCTTATCCCAAGATCAGGGTTCGCCTATCGATCGGAAATTCGGCACAAGTCGCAAAAGCCGTGCTGGATGGAGCAGCGGAACTCGGTTTCATCGAAGGTCAAGTCACCGCCGTTCCGCTTGAGGATCGCGTTATCGCGGGCGACCGGCTCGTCATCATTGTCGGCACGGATCACCCATTGTCACGGCGTCGTCGCATCACCACCGAGGATCTCCTTCAGTCCGACTGGATTTTGAGAGAACCCGGCTCCGGCACACGATCGGAGTTCGAAGAAGCGCTGAAGCACCTCGAAATTTCCCCGAGAGACCTTCGAGTGATTATGGAGCTGCCATCCAATGAGGCTGTGCGTGCAGCCGTTGAAGCTGGCGGCGGCGCGACAGCCATTTCGGAACTCGTTGTCGAAGCGGGATTTTCGCTTGGCCGGCTTCGCAAGATTAAATTCGATCTCCCGACGCGCTCCTTCCATGTGTTGCGGCACCCAGAAAGATATCAAAGCAAGGCAGCGCAGGCGTTCTTAAGCATTACTGACGAAAGAACTTCTTGACGCTTGCTATGCGGGTACGCCGAAGGGATCACGAAGCCTAAGTGGCCAATATCGACGGCGCAAACAACTCATCAAGAGTGAGACGCCGAGAGATCAAATTCTGATCGAACATATAGTCGATGAAACATTGAAGATTTTTACTGTTCGCGCGAATGCCGGACGGCCAAATATCTCCTTCGACCAAGCTGCGCTCTTCCTCATAGTACTTCCTTCCCCAAGCCAAATGCGACCAATTCGGGTCATCATAGTAACGATGACTGATTCGCTTTGCCTGATCGAACAGATCCATGACCAGCCGCGGGACTTCTGGATGCTCGTCAACCAGCGATGCACGTAACACGATCACATGCATGATTGGGAAGTAACCGTTCCGATGGAAATACCGAAACTCCTCCTGTTGCACGTTCGGAAAAAGCCTTCGGGCTGGCACACGGCCATTGATGACGGACGCCGGCGGATGCGGATGCACGAAGGCATCGATGTCGCCTTTCGCCATCGCCTCGCCCAGGTCCGCGCCGTGCCCAAGACTTTCGATGACCACGCCCTTCTTCACGTCGAACGGCAGCTTTTCGGCGTTGACGACGCACCAGACGATGTCTTCCCAGGGAACACCGTATTCTTCTTTCAAGTCGCCTCGCGCCAGAACGGAGAGCGTCGTCTGAAACGAATTCAACCCAACTCGCCGGCCTATGAGATCGCGAGGCGTCCGGATCCCCGAGTTTTCGCGAACATAAAAAAGACCCGCGCTGAATAGGCGTCGCGGAAACACCGGAACGGCGATCAGTGGCAATCCGCGATCCCTCGCCATCAAATAGGACGACAGCGAGAATTCGCAGACATCGAATTCCCCATCTCGGATCATACGTTCGTGACGGAACTCGCCATCGCGCAGCGTGACGGTTTGGCCGACTTGAAGGATTTTTAGATTGAGGTCTTTGGGTACGGCGACTGTGCCATCAAAGAAAGGGAAGTGCCGGTCGTAACGGTCTATTGCAACACTGAGCGAGAGTGACATGCCGATAGTTCCGGAATAAATGAACCGAATTTACCGCGCGGCATAGACGAAAACTAATGCCGCGCAGGACCGTCCGACACGGATTCACTTGACCTTGTCGTTCACTTCCGTTTTCCCCCGCTGTGTTAGCTTTTTCGCCAAGTCTATCGCTTGGGGCGATGCCGCGGTAAGCCGCTTCACGATGTTCTCCAAAGACTCGCCGTCGAGAAAAGAGACGTCGAGCTTTGCCTTGTCTGCAGCAGCAACGAAATCGGGATTCTTCACAACCTCGGAAAAAGCCGCTCTCAGGGTCCGGCCAGCCTCGGGCTGCATCCCGGGCGGTCCAAAGAATGGCCGCCCCATTGCCTCTGGCGCGAAGATCAGCGACAGGGCCTGCTTGTCGTCCTCGGTCTTCGCAAAGTCCATGATGAGCGGAACGTTCGGGAGATCAGGATGCTTTGCAAGGGAGAGCTGTAAGAGCGGCAGGACAAACTTGTCGCGAATCCAGTCAGGCTTTTGGACGAGGATGCTCGACCATGCCCAGCCGCCGATTCCCTGTATTTCGCCGCGCTCGACCGCGAGAACCAGGTGACTGGTGCCGGGATACCCGGTGACGACCTTGAGCCTCGTCTGTAGAAGATTGTTGGTGACGTAAGGATAGATCGCATTGTTGGATGTCAAGCCCGTGGCGCCCACGATGACGGGGCGCTGCCTCAGTTCCTCCAGTGACTTTACACCAGCGTCGCTGCGGACCACGATGACGCTGACTTCGCTGTTGAGGTTGGCCAGCCAATAGAATTCGGCCGCCTTGTACTGCACGTTCCGCGGCTCGATCAGACCGAGCAGGGGCGCAACCGCGATATTCCGGTTGGTCAAGGCGATGACCGTGCCGTCTTTCGGGGCACGGGCATAGACGTGATTTGCCACCGTCACGCCGTCAGCACCCGGCATATTCTGAACGATAATGGTCGGGTTGCCGGCGATATGCTTTCCCAGGTGCTGCGACACGATCCTCGCATAGGTGTCGTAACCTCCGCCGGTTGCATATCCAACCAGGAGACGGATCTCCTTATTTTTGAATTGCGCACTATCGGACTGTGCCCACGCCGGCATGCTGAGGGCTAGGCCGATGGCAAGAGCGCAAAGCGCGCGGCTCGATCTCATTTGAATATCTCCCGTTCTTTTAGATTTTGGAATGTCACGTTCAGCCTCAACATTTCGCAAATCTGGCGCCAAACTTTTTTCTAACCCTCGAGTACGCTCGGTAGCGGACCGGCAATGACCGTTCAGTCCCGGATATCTTGCACAAACCACTCCGTGGGCAGTTCTCGTCCGATATCGAGAGCGACAGCCTTTCTATACACGAGGCCGCCGACGGCGGCGAACTGAAGGCCCTGGTTTCCCATGTTGTGATAAAAAGTGATCTGGTCGTCCGATGTACGACCTCGTGCACGTCCGTAAACAAGGTCGCAGAAATCCGGATAGGCGCCTCCGAAGCCGCTGCCCGGAGTCTTCCGGGGCAGGCGCATCATTTCTTCTTTCGTGCCGGCGATCCACGCAATGGGGCTCATCCCCACCTCCATGCGGATCCGCTCCGTCTCCGGCATTTTCAGGCCACCAATTCCCTGGCGGATCTTGACGTCGAACCTGGCCTCGGCTTCGGGCGACACCTCGCCGGGCCCGAGCATCGACACATGCATTCCAGGCTCGAGCCAGTCACGCTCGAATGTCGGCGTCATGCTATCCGTCGCGGTCGATAGGATATCCATGCCGCGCACCGCTTCCCGCGCGGAATCCACGGGCACCACCTCGATCCCGAGTTTCTCGCTCATTTCGCGTGCGTACGTTTCGCGGTTGCGCCGAGTCGGACTGTAGACTTTGCACGTCTTGATCGGGCGGACTGCGCAGTACGCCTGCAGGAACGTGCGCGCCATTCCGCCCGATCCGAGCATGCCCACCTTACTCGCATCCTTGCGCGCCAGATGCTTTACCCCGATGCCCGCGCCCGCGCCTACGCGCATATGCTGCAGAACGCCATCATTGATCATCGCGATCGGCTCGCCATTCTTGGACGAAAACAGCAGAATGAGCCCGCAAAACGTTCCCGGCTCGATGGAATATTTTTCCTCTGTCCAGCCGCCATGCCCGGTCCGCGGCCATGTGATCACGTCAGATTTCATCCGGATGGCGAAAATACCGTCGTACCAGCCTTCCATAGTGCCCCAACGGTAATAGCCGTCGGTCCGCTCCGTCGGCGTGTACATGTCGATGCGCGGCCGATGAATCGCAGCACCGCTCTCGAGCCCCTTGAAGGCTTCTTCCTGAACCTCGATGCAGTCCTTCATCGTCAGGACCCGCTCCACCATATCGTTGTGAATGAACAGCACTATCGCCTCCGAACCGGATCTACGTTGGTGAAATTAGAGATAAACGCCACTAGATGCCAAATCGCTGGTGTACGCCTGCGCGCAGGAACCAGCGTCCGTTCTGCAATTATAAGGCGCTGAAATGGTTCGTAATAACTCATTTTCTCGATCATGTTCATTGTGTTCAAAGATCAATAAAGAACCACTGTGACATCCCAGAACGCTTCAGAATGGATTGATGAAGTCATGGCTTGACGTCCGCAACGGGAGAAGCTTACACGTCCGGATATTCTTCCTGGTCGGCCGATGAATTGCGCATCAAGACCCGATCCGTTGCTTCGGGATCAGCACCGTGGCGGCGACTAGAACAAGGCAGCCGGCCAGCAGGTAGAACACCCACTTCGCCTGCCCGATGTCCATGATCCAGCCGAAAGCGACAGGCGCGATGGCACTACCGATAGCTGCCCCGGTCGCAACCATGCTGATCGCCTTGCCGAAGGATTCGCGCGGCAGCAGCTCCCGGATCATCATGTCACGCGCGGGCCGCACCGTGCCTTGAAAAATGCCGATCATCCCCATCACTCCAACGATGACGACGATCGGCAGCGACACCGTGCCGAGCGCGATCAGGCACGCCGCCGATGACAACAGCGCGATGGCTGCCACGAGCTCATGCCGCGGAGTCTTGTCGACCAGGAATCCACCGGCCAGCACGCCAAGCGCGGTCGCGATCAGATATCCGGTAAGCGCGCCCGAGGCAACCGTAAGCGGGGTTGCATGCAGCTCGGCGAGAGCGGCCACCGAGAACGTGTGGATGCCGTTGTTCACCAGCGACTGCAGCAGGTAAAATAGGAAAAATAGCAGGATCGAGCGCGAGGCGAGCAGGCGGATCTCCTGGATGAAGCCCGGCGCGTCGTCTTTCCGCTTCCGCGCCGAATCGTCGCGGACGATCCGCCACTGGGCCAGCACTCCGAGACATGTGGCTATACCAAGCGCTCCTGCAAGCATCACCGCCCAACGCCATCCCCACAGCGCGGCGGCAGTGACCACGAGCGGCGGAGCAAGAGCTCGCCCCATATGGCCGGCAAACATGTTGAAGCCGAACGACCGGCCAATCCATGCGGGCGGAATAGACGCGTTAAGGATCGTGTAGTTCGACGGGCGGATGGTCGCAACGCCGACGCCGAACAGCGCCATGAGCGGCAGCGTCCACCAGACGTTCGGCGCCAGCGCGACCAAGCCAAAACTAGCGGCCATGAGAACCAGTCCAGCGCTCAGCACATGCTTGCCGCCGACGCGATCCACCAGGAATCCGATTGGAAGCTGTAGCATGCCGGTGGTGATCGATTGGGTACTCAGCATGAGGCCAAGTAGCGCGTAGGAAACTTGGAAATCATCCTTCAGGTACGGAATCAATGGCGGCAGGCACAATATGTAGAAGTTAGAAAGCGCATGCCCAGCGCTCACCAGACCCAGGACGCGGACGCTCTGTCCGTAGGTTGTCGGGGGCAAGCCTTCCGGCTGCTCTGTCACAACGCTACCCCTTTTGTTATTTTCGCCTGACATCGGGCGATTGCCCGTCAGATCCAGGAGATGAACTCGTTGCACATGCGGCTGATCCGATCAGGGCGAAGGACGGTATCCCGCGGCGATGTATTCGGAGAGGTCGCTTCCTAGCCACTCGGTAGGGATTTCCTTGCAGCCGCCCTGTTCCAGCGCCCTGCGGTAGATCATGCCGCCCGCAGCTGCAAATTGGATCGCAAGACCGGAATTGTTTTTATAATAGACGATGCCTTCCTGCTCGGCGCCACTTTGCAACTGTCTCACGTCGGCTTTGCCCGTGAACAAGTCGCCCAACTCGTAGATTTGTTCGCGCCGCAAGGCGCCCTTTTCCAGCGGCTCTAGAAGTTCAGTTTGCTTATTTTCATAGACGCTTTCCCAGTCATTGATGATAACCCCTCGGGCACGCTCGTAGGTACGGCGGTCGACCTCGTTGCGCTTATGATTGACATCAGAGTTGGCGATCGAAATGACCATCTGGCCGTGCTCGAGCCAATCGCCATCGAACACCGGCGTGGCCGACGATGTGGCGCAGCAGACGATGTCTGCGCCGGTGACCGCGTCCCGCGGATTCGGAACCGGAACGATCTCCAGGTCGTCGCGGGCCATGTCTCGCGCAAAACGACCGCGATGCCCTGGGTCCGGGCTGTAGATATTGACCCGCCGGATGTCTCGCACGGCACAGATCGCTTCCAACGCCGAGCGGGATTGCTTCCCCGATCCAAAAAGACCCAAAGTGGCTGCATCCGGTCGAGCGACTTGATCCACGGCAGCCGCGCTGGTCGCGCCGACACGCATCCCCGAAAGCTCGAATTCGTGCATCAGGGCGAGAGGCTCCGCCGTGTCGATGCTATAGAAAATGACGAGTCCCCAGTTAAAGGGCCGCGGGTTTTCGTTCAGCATTTTCGGGCCGCCACCGGTCTCGTTCACGACCTTTATCTGCGAGCCTGCCCGTACGCATGCAATGCCGGCCGACGGAGCCGCTCCGACATGTACATTGGCCCAGTAGCGTTTCTTTGGATCCGTGCCCTGGGCAAGGTAACGAACCCTCGGCCGGTTCACCGCTGTCCCATTGGAAAAATCCTGGAAGGTAAGGCGCATCGCCTCGACGCATTCCTTCATGGTGAGCAGCCGTTTGACATCGTGTCCCGTAATAATCAGCGTCATTCCTTCCCTCCCTTTTGTTTAAGACCCAGGCGGCAATTCACTTCTGCGTCGATTCTATGTGACATTCAGCGATCAGGCGGGGCAATCATGGATGTTCAGCACGTGAATGGGAAGGTGCGGCTGGCTTCGGAGCGGAGGTCAATCCATAGGATCAATCGATTAATTCAGTCAGTATAATTAATTAGACCCGTAGTGAAGGTTGGGATCATCATTGCAATAGGATTTTAAGCCGTAACTCAAGCGGCTCGATTTCGAGGCTTCATAAACCCGACCTTTTTGAATAGCTGGCCCGTGACGGGCCGGAGCTGCGGAGAAATGATCTCCCAATGGTAGGAACTTATGCCATGCCAGGTAAGCTTCGCCTCGTTGAATTCATATGCGCTTTCGCCCTCGCGCTTACCGCCTCCTTGTCATCTCAAGCGAGCACCGAATTCTTCAATGGCAGGACGATCAGTTACATTATCGCCACCAGTCCGGGGGGCGGATTCGATGGCTACGGGCGGCTTGTAGCGCAGTACATGGAAAAACAGCTACCGGGCGCCACGATCGTTGTGCGCAATATGCCCGGCGCGGGACATCTCATCGGGGCGAATGCGATCTACGCGGCGAAGCCGGACGGGCTGACCATCGGCACATTCAACATCAGCGTCATGTATTCGCAGGTGACAGGGGCCAGGGCGGCCAAATTCGATCTTGGCAAGATGTCATGGATCGGTAAAGCGGCCGCCGATCTCACGATGCTCATCGTTAGCGCTCAGCGCGGCGACCTGAAGGCCGGCATGCACTGCGAGATCAGCTACAAGCCGGGCGGCGACAATGAGTCGGCGAGCGTCCTTTGCCAATAGAATCGAGCCTAGGTAAATTTATCCGCTGACTGAGCCGCGGTATTTTCGAGACCTTGTAACGGATGGAGGCGTTCATGGCGCAAATCAGATACCTGGCGGTCATCAGCGACAACCCGGCGGATCTCGCCGCTTTCTACCAAAGCCAGATAGGTTTGAAGGAATTCGCCCGCTCGAACCACAACGACGTGTCCCTGACCGACGGCTTCTACAACTTTGCAATCCTCTGCCGCCGCCCGGAGCTGAATGAGCCCCGGATGGAACTGGGCCAGCACCATATCGGACTCAATGTCGAAAGCATCGAAGACACTCTGGTCCGCTATAAGCGGCTTTACCCGCAAGGTTTGATCGTGACGGAGACGAACGATCGGCATCATGGGCAAGTCCGGATTTTCGACCCGGAAGCCAACCCCATCACACTGTCGGAAGACGGTTTCGGTCTGGGCGCTGGCGAGCGGCAAACCCCGCGCATTGTACATATCGCTTTGAACGCCCTTGTCCCAGAGACGCTTATGCGATTTTACAACGAAGTGTTCGAAATCAATGAGGTCAACGCCAGCTTCACCTTTCGCCAGAATGGAAAACTCAACCGCTTCCTGGGAGACGGCGTGACGAACTTGGCGATTCACCCCTTCTATACGGACTCGGTCGGGCACGAGGCTCGCATGGGCGTCAACCACATAGGCTTCCTCGTGGATGACATGGCGGGAAAACTGAAGACGCTCCAGCAGATCGTACCGGTCGCCGAACGACCGACCATCAGGCCCTATGCGGAATATCGGCTGCGGGATCCGGAGGGAAATGCCTTCGACTTTTCGCAAATGAAGGGCTGGGAAGTACGCATGAACAAATGGGACAGGGTGTCGTAACAAATAAAGAGGCGCGGAGTTCTCCATAAACTCGCCCCAGGTCAGCCACCGCAACCTGCAATGGCCCATGACCTAAGGCGAATTCATATTGGGAGGCGAAAATGTCATCTATCCTTCACGCGGTATCTGCTGGGATCGTTGCCGCCTTGTTCATCACGATCTCCGCCGGAAATGCCGGCGCACAAACATCCAGCGTGTCTTTCGAGAAAAAGACCATAGACATGATCGTTGCATCGGATGCTGGCGGTGGCACAGACCTGGTGGGACGGCTGGTTGCACACTACCTGGAGCAATATTTGCCGGGACGCCCAAAAATCGTCGCCAAGAACATGCCAGCCGGAACAGGTAAGATACTGGCGGCCAACTCCCTCGCGAATACAGCAAAGCCCGACGGGCTAACCCTGATGCAGACCGACTCGGACATTCTGCAGGCAAATTTACTCAAGCGCGATGCCGTCAAATACGATCCGCGCACCTTCAAGGTAATCGGAGCGATCAATCGTGGAGGAAGCATCGTCTTCATAAGAAAAGAAGCCGTCGCGCGTCTCACGGATCCTTCGGCGGAGCCGGTCGTCGTCGGCGACACGAACGGCCAACGGAGTTGGCAGGCGATGCTCGTGTGGGGAAAAGAGTTCCTGGGCTGGAATCTTCGCTGGGTTAAAGGCTACCAGGGATCGGGGCCGATGACCTTGGCAATCCGAAGAGGGGAAATCGACCTCTTCGCAACGAACGGACTCAATGTCCTCTTGCCGCTTCACGCAGAGGGCGTGATCGACTACTTGACACAAGAGGGTCAGGCTCAGGGCGATTCGTTCGTCCCGAGAAAGTCATTTGCAGATGTGCCGGTTTTCCCCAATTTGCTGAAGAAGGCAAATATTCCGGACATTGCCTGGAAGGGTTATCGGTCGGTCATCGGGAGCTCGGAAATCGATAAGTGGCTCGCGCTGCCGCCCAAGACCCCGGACAAGATCGTCGACGCATATCGTTCCGCCTTTGATAGGCTGGTTAAGGATCCGGAGTTTCTGAAAACCGCCCATAAACAGATCAGCGAAGAATTGTACATGACCTCTGGCGGAGAGGTCGAGAAAGCGATTCGTGAGCTGCTGAACGCGCCGGATGAAGTCAAGGAGTACGCCGATAATCTCAGAGAAAAATACAACTTGCTTCCGAAGTAGACGGTCGGCGCGCCATCGGGAGCGACACGGCATTTACCAGCTTTAGAACAGATGTTGATGGAGCACAGATCATGGCACAGTTCCGTTATTTAGCATTCCTTAGCGAACGGCCCGACGAGCTCGGGACGTTTTACAAGGATCACCTTGGACTGGAGGAGATAGCGCGTTCGAATGAAGGCGATGTGACGCTGACGGACGGGTTTCACAATTTCACTCTGTTCCGCATGCGCCCTGACCTCGGTGAGGCACGCATGGAAATAGGCATGCACCATGTCGGTATCCAGGTCGAGAGCATGGACGAAACCCTCAGGCGATATCGCGCGTTCAATCCGCGGGGCATCTCCGTGGAGGAATCCGGCTCCCCGCGCTACGGCGATATGCGGATCCTCGATCCGGAGGGCAATCCCATTTCTCTTTCGGAGGGAAACTTCGGAGTCCCCGACGACAGCAGGCGCTTTCCGCGTATGGTCCACATCGCGCTGAATGCCTATATGCCGCAGACGGTGCTGGACTTCTATGTCGACGTCTTAGGATTCCGCGAGGTCGGGCAAAGTTACGTATGGCGCAACATGGGAAAAATGAACCGCTTCGGCGGCGACGGACATACGAATCTCGCGATCCATCCTTTCCATGTCGATGAGCCGGGACATGAAGCGCGATTCGGCGTGAACCACTTCGGATTCCTGACCAACGACATCGATCGGCGGCTCGAAAAGCTGTCCCACACGGTGGATGTGGCAAAGCGACCCGATAATCGGCCGTTCGCCGAATACCGTCTGCGGGACCCCGATGGCAATATGTTCGATCTTTCCCAGCGCAAGGGCTGGGAGATCGACAAAGAGAAATGGGACATGGTCGCCTGATTGCTCGCCTCGAGGAAAGGCGCAATCAGCGCGCCCCGTAGTGGTGGAATGGGAGGAACAAGAGCCATGACAAGCGATCTCGAACAGGGCGCGCGGAATTGTGCCGTCGGTTGTGCCGAGGCGGCACCGGGACGTAGCGTCTACATCGTCAGCGAGCGCGACGCGGTTGAACCCGGTGTCGTCGATGCTCTGTCGAATGCCGCTTCAACGGCGGGAGCCGAGGTACAACTCCTGTGGTCGGACCCGATTCCAAAGGATGACCCGGATAAGATTTCGGAGGCTGTCCTCGGCGCCTACCGCAACGCGGACATTATTATTTCGCACTTTCCCTCTCTTAAGCGAGAGGCGCTCCATCCCCACTTTCCGAGCGAGCGGCGCATCCGTGTGCCAAACCGCGCGGATACCACGGAACTGTTATCGTCTGCCTGGGCGCGCTTCCCTTATGAAGTACAGCAATCGCTGGCGCAATCCCTCGATAACCGCATGAAGCCGGACGTGTCGTGGGAAATCACCAGTCCGGCCGGAACGGACATCCGCGGCCGCTTCGGCAGCAGCAGCAGTGTCGTCGGTCAGGCTTATTTCCAGCAATCCCAAGGTAACGAGGGTCGCGCTCGGAGAAACTTTCCGGGTGGCGTCCATAGTCCGGTGATGTGCGAAAGCGTGAACGGCGTGATCGTCGCCGAGTACGTCGATGGATATGGCGACCTGGAAACCTTGGAAAAGCTCGAGATCACGATCAAGGATGGACTGGTCACCAATATTCGAGGCGGCGATGCCGTGGGAAGAGTCCGCACTGAGCTGGCCAAAACGGATGGTTTCGTGGATTCATGGCATGCAGGCGTGAACCCCAAAACGGTCGTCCCCGTGTCCAAGACCAAGAGACCGAAGGATTGGTTTCAATATGCGCATTGCAGTCCACGCGTTCTACATTTCCACTTAGGCCGGTCTCACGCACCGCTGAACGTCGGTATATTCGATCACACCATTCTTCTGGACGGCGAACCCATTTACGAGAATGGAAAGCTTCTTATGCCGAGAGACGAGGGCCTTCGTGCGGTGGCGACCCGCGCCAAGATGGCGAAGGACTGGCTCGGGAACGCCGAGCTTCAGTTGAGTTAGGGCCGCCATCAGGTGACATATTGATGGCACATATACGCATATCGTTTTCTCAGCCCGAAACACGAAACTGGGATTTTAGGCGACAACAAGCGCAGCGAAACTGGACGTAGAGAAGCCAAAAACTTCAAATCAGCCTACCATCTGTCCAAAACTCTAACGGCGCATCAATCTCGACCTCGGTCGATATCAATGGCGATGAGGAAATCAGTCGTGGCTCAGAAGATTCAGCTCACCCTTGGCATTGAACGGTATGATCGGCATTTTCCTTTCTTCGATGGCACGGTGACGCCGCCCGATGGCGTCGATCTGAAGGTCCTGCAGGTCGGACAGAGCGTGACGCTGCGGGACGGGACAGACCGCCATGAACGTATGCTGAAGGGCGACTTCGACGTCGCCGAGTTCTCGATGTCGAGCTACCTTATGGCGAAGGGCCGAGGTCTGCCGATCGCTGGCATACCGATTTTCCCGCGCCGCCTGTTCAGCCAAAGCCAGATGTGGGTGCACCCGGATTCGAACCTCTGGCATCCCAAGGACCTGATCGGCAAAAAGGTCGCGCTGTCCTCGTTCCAAACGACGCTGTCGCTGCTCGCGAAGGGCGACATGAAGTTCTATTACGACGTGCCGTGGGAGAATATCCATTGGCTACTCACGACGGGGGAAAAGGTAAAATTCGACGTCAAAGCCGGCGTGAAGGTCGATTTCATCGGCAACCGGCAGGACCTCGGCAAGCTGCTTCAGGATAAGGAGATCGATGCCTTCTTCCTGCCGCATCCACCGCACTCGGTGGTCTCCGGCGGCACCCCCGCGCGCCGGCTCTTCCCCGATTGCAAAGCGGAGGAGCAGGCCTATTTCGAGATTATTGGCGACTTCCCAATCATGCACGTGGTCGCCATGCGCCAGGAAATGATCGATCGCGCGCCATGGCTTGCCAGGACCGTGTACGACATGTTCAACCAAGCCAAGGAGATTGCCGAGAGCTATTACGAAGATCCGAACTGGTCCCGGCTGGCATGGGGTCGTCACGCATACGAAGACGAGCGTAGGCTGTTCGTGAAGGATCCATGGGAGAACGGGTTCGCGCGCAATAAAGCCAATATTGAGCGCTTTATCAAATACTCCCACGATCAGAACCTCATAGGCGCCCCATACCCGGCCGAGACGCTATTCGCAAAGGAGATCCTGGACACTTAGTGGAATACCTCCGGGATGCGGGCCGTAAGGATTGTCTCTGCCCCTGGCCGCTCCCGGAAATGAGCCCAAAAGGCGGGAATCCGCGACCTCCCGTGCCATAGGGTATTGGACACCGAGAAGGCGGAGGGAGGGTGGTGGGCGCACAAGGACTCGAACCTTGGACCCGCTGATTAAGAGTCAGCTGCTCTACCAACTGAGCTATGCGCCCAAACCCTGAAGACCCCTGATTTGCAGTCAGGGGGGCAACCGCCGAGCTGTCGCTCTGGGGAAGGGACCCGGGGTATAGCAAAGCCGATCCCGCTTGTCGATAGGGCTTGGAGGCGCTGGGACGAGCATTTGGGCCCTACAACGTCTCGAAATGAACGGCAAGACACGGGTGCCCGTCTATCCGCGCAATTTCCGACTGTTTTCAGGCTGCTTGTGACGAGGGCTTGGCACCAGGATGCATCCGGTGCGAGATGCCGTTCTCATCCAGGAACTCACGCATCTCGCGGTAGCGCATGTGGTAGGCGCAATTGAAGCGTTCGAAAAGCGATTGATCCCAAAATTCCTCGAGCACGAATTCCTTATCGGAATAGACGTCGTAGCAAGGAATAGCGAAAGTCTCGGTGAACTCGGTCGTCCGGCTATCGTAGGTGAAATAGATGGACGGCACCCGATTCGACAGAGCCATCAGATTGCCATGCAGCCGATAACCTAGAACCAGATCCTTCTGCCGAACAAGCGCCTCATAATCCGCGACCGTGTCAGAATAGAACAACTTGGTGCGATACAGCTGCTCCATCTCGGGATCCATGAAGTGCCGTCCGAGCATCTCATGGTTCTTGAACCATTGCCACGTGGCCTGTTTCTGCTCGTCCGTTCCCCAAATCAGAATCTTTTCTTCGACCTCGCCTTGCATCATGAGGCGGATATCGAAGCGCTTGGCCAACATCTTGATCGCGTCACGATGGCGATGAAGGTACTTGGCGATATCCGGCGAATATAAAGAAGAGACTTCGCGCCGCACCGTGAAGCCCACGTCCCTAATGGATTCGAGCGGCGGCAGGTCGATACGGAGATCAGGATCGTTATTCCGGAATGCGGTTGGGCACCCCACGATCCTCACGTTACGAACTCCAATATCCCAAAGAACTTGGGCAGTGTACGTGCCCCGCACGCCGAGCGATGCGGAACGATCGCTGATCAATTTCCAGATGTACTGATTGTCCTGCGATAACTCGATCTTACCCGTCGCAGGCGCCTGCGCGCCAACCCCAAAGGCGATGATAGGAATTTTCAGCTTCGGCAATATTTGGCTCGCATTCTCCCAGTCCATCCCTTGATGTATCCAGTTCGAGCCGCGCAGAAACACGTAGTCGAATTCGGCATTGTACCGGTCGATGTTCTTTTGCTCCACGTTGCGAATATCGCAATCGTCAAGATGCTCGAACTCCAACAATTTCAGAGAGCTGTCGAATACGAATGCGTCGCCGATGTTGTGGTAGTGGTCGAGACTGCTCAAAGTCTCTCTATACCACCGCACGCAGTCGCGGTTGTAGACCCGCCCCGATGGACTGATGACCAGGATCTTAGGCACGAGGCTCTCCCAATTGCATTTATCCCCGCGGCGAAAGGCATATTGTCCTGTGGGATTGGGTAACAAGCGGTTAACGACCATCGGCTAAACGTGACGGCAAAAACGCCGGACGGCGCTTAGATCGAGTTTTACTAAAATCAACGCCGAGCCGGGCCCGCGGCGATGGTGTCGCAAAATACAACCACCTCAATAAGGCTGATCTTTGTAGGTGTCGAAATAGGCTCGCAGGCCACCCTTCTTGATAACCGCGATATCGTGCCAGCCAGTCCAACCGCGTTCATGGTAGGAAAAGACGAGATTCTTATCCTGCGCGACAAGGTCGAAGACCCAGGCGGGCGAGGTTAGCGATGCGCCAATTCCGGGACGGCCGGGGTAGTCACGATAGCCAAAACCGACCTTGCGATAGTCGTGCAGCGCTCCTTCAAAAGCATCGTCGCCCAGAATCTTCCAGCGGTTCGGCTGAATGTCGAGCGGGTAGATTCTGCCGTGGAGAGAAAAAACGAGCAGACCGCCCGGACTGAGGTTATCCAACATTTTCGCCAGCAGAAGTCGCGAATCATCTGCACTGAAATGGGTGATGACCGATCCCATCCAGATGACGTCGTGCGTCGTCGGAATTGAAATGTTGTTGAGCACGGCCGAAGACAGAACCGGCCGCGCTCCGAACGTTTCTGCGCAATATGTTATGGCATCCTCACGGACATCGCAGGCGGTCAAGGCCGCTTCGGGAAATGCCGCTTTGAAGTAGCGCAAGACGCGGCCGTAGGCGCAGCCGAAGTCCATGAAGGACTTTGGCTGATCGATATCGTTCAAGATCATGGCGAGCACAATCGCGCGTAACCCGCTCAAACCATTGAAATGGTAAAGCTGGAGATTTTTTCCTTCGTGCACGAACACATGGTCATTCTCGGGAACCTCCTGGACGACGGTCTTCGCGGCGTCGGCGTAGCGTTGGAGATATTGCAGGGATTTCATCAATGGCGCCTTTGGAATGGGCGCTCCGATATATGCGAAGCGCGCCGGTTGCATGCATAAAGGATATCGCCGAGCGGTTTCCGTTCTATGAATCGCTGCTTAGCGACTTCCTAACCGCTCGCGCGACTGCATCCGGCGCGGAATAGAGTCTTTCTCGATAAACGCCCGCCGTTCTCATCGCCGCGATTCGGTGGCTGCACGCCTACGGCGTTACGACCTACAGCGAGTCCGCGCCGCCGTGGCGGCCGATCACCACGTCGCGGTGGATATAGGTTCCCATGAGGAGACCGAAGGCAAACAGCAGGCTCAGCATCGAGGTGCCGCCGTAGGACACCAGCGGCAGCGGCACGCCGACCACGGGCAGCAGGCCCATCACCATGCCGACATTGATGAAGACATAGAGCGAGAACATGGTGACCAGGCCGAGCGCCAGCAGCCGGCCGAACTGGCTGCGGCTGCGCAGCGCGATGGCGTAGCCATAGGCGATGATAAGGACATAGAGCGACAGCAGCGTCAGCCCGCCGACCAGGCCGAATTCCTCAGCCAGCATGGTGAAGATGAAGTCGGTCTGCTTCTCGGGCAGGAAGTTCAGATGGCTCTGGCTGCCCTCGAGGAAGCCGCGGCCGAACACCCCGCCGGAACCCAGCGCGATCTTCGATTGCAGGATGTGATAGCCGGAACCGAGCGGATCGTTCTCCGGGTTGAGGAAGGTCAGGATGCGCTGTTTCTGATATTCGCGCAGGAAATGCCACAACACCGGCATGGCGCCGAGCCCGGCCGCCCCGACGAGGAGGAACTTCCAGATGCGCACGCCGGCCAGGAAGAACAGGGCGGCGCTGGTTAGCACCAGCATGGTCGCGGTGCCGAGATCCGGCTGCACCAGCACGAGGCCGGACGGAATGGCGACCAGCACCAGCGGCCAGATGAGGTATTGCGGGCGGCCGATCTGCTCGTGGTTCAGGCCGTGGAAATAGCGCGCCAGCACGAGGACGATGGCGACCTTCATGATCTCCGACGGCTGCAGGCTGAGCGGACCGAGGCTGATCCAGCGCTGCGCGCCCATGCCGACCACGCCGGCGACATCCACCCAGACCAGCATCAGCACGCCGACGCCGTAGACGACATAGGCGTAGCGCATCCAGACCCGCGTATCGACCATGGCGACGGTGATCATGATGGCGATACCGACGGCGAAGCGCATCACCTGGCGCACCGCCCACGGCTGCGTATCGCCGCCCGCCGCTGAATAGAGCATGGCAAAGCCGACGCTGGCGACCGCGCCGAGCAGCAGGATGAGGCCCCAGTTGATCTGCCAGAACTTCTGGACAATCGACATCTGCGCCGAGCGCGGCGTGATCAGGCTCACGGCTTACCCTCCACCGCCGGCACCGTGCGATGGGCCCGTGGTGCTGGCGCTTTCGGTGACGCCGTCGCCTGCCTGATTCTCGGCCAGACGCGCCGGCGTGCTGCGCGATGGATCGCGCCGCTGAGTCTCGAGCATGATATCGCGCGCGATCGGCGCCGCCACAGCGGCGCCACCGCCGCCGTGTTCGATCACGATGCCTATCGCATAGCGTGGCGCGTCCACCGGCGCGAAGGCGACGAACAGAGCGTGGTCGCGGTCCTTCCAAGGCCGCTGTTCCCATTTCAGCAGGCCGGCCTGGCGCTCGGCCATGGTGATCCGTTTGAACTGGGCGGTGCCGGTCTTGCCAGCCAGCGCGAATTCGCGCTCCTTGATCCGCGCGCCATAAGCCGTGCCTCCGGGAATGTTGCTCACGGCGTTCATGCCGCCGCGCACCACGTTGAGCCAGCCAGGCGCGATATTGAGCGCAGGGAAAACCGGCGCCTGGGACGGCGAATCGGCTTCCGAATCGGCGGCCCCCGCGGTCGCGGTGAGCCCGGCGGTGGGAACATTGCCAATGCGTCTGGTGATGGTCGGAACCACCGCGCGCCCGGTCGCGATCCGCGCGACCATGACGGCGAGCTGCAGCGGGGTCGTGGTGATATAGCCTTGGCCGATACCGGCCACCAGGGTTTCGCCCAAAGACCAGCTGTGGCCGAGAATGGTTTTCTTCCAATCGCGTGTCGGAATCAGGCCCGGCTTCTCGCCGGGCAACTCGATGCCGAGGCTCTGGCCAAACCCGAAGCGGCGCGCCATCTCGGCGATCTTGTCGATGCCGGCACGCTGGGCAATATCGTAAAAATACACGTCGCACGAATGCATGATGCCGCCGGTCATGTCGACCGTGCCGTGACCGCCCTTCTTCCAGCAGTGGAAGCGCACATTGCCGAGGTCCCGATAGCCCGGACAGAATACGCGATACTCGGGCGTGACCGCCCCGGACTCGAGCGCGGCCAAGGCGACCACCATCTTGAATGTGGAACCCGGCGCGAATTGGCCCGCGATCGGCTTGTTGATCAGCGGCGCCCTTTCATTGGCCAGCAGCGCGCGCCATTCCTCGCCCTTGATGCCGCGGTAGAACGCGCTCGGGTCGAAACTCGGCGCCGAGACCATGGCGAGTACTTCGCCCGTCACCACATCCATCACCACCGCGCCGCCGCTCTGTTCGCCGAAGCGCTGGTAGGCGTAGCCCTGCAGCTCGGCGTCGATGGTCAGCGTCACGTCGTCGCCCGACTGGCCTTCCTGGCGCTCGAGCTCGCGGATGACGCGGCCGAGGGCATTGACTTCCATCTGGCTGCGCCCGGCGCGGCCGCGCAGCTTAAGATCGTAGGCCTTCTCGGCGCCGTTCTTGCCGATGCGGAAATCGGGCAGCTCGAGGAGCGGGTCGCCGGTCAGCTCCTTTTCCGAGACGGCGGCGACGTATCCCAGCAAATGGGCTGCCTGTTCGCCGTATGGATAATACCGGCTTTGGCCGACCTCGATGGTGACGCCGGGCAGGTCAGGGGCATTGATCTCGATTCTCGCCACGTCTTCCCAACTGAGGTTCTCGCGCACCGTCACCGGGATGAAGCTGCGCTTGCGCTTGATCTCGCGAGTGATGCGGGCGACCTCGTAGTCGGTCAGCTCGATGATGGAGCCGAGGTGCGCCAGTGTCTTGGCCACGCTCTTCGTCTGCTCGGCGACGATGATGACCCGATAGTTCTGCTGATTGGCCGCCATGGGCAGGCCGAAGCGATCGAGAATGCGGCCGCGCGGCGGCGGCAGCAGCCGCAGATTGATGCGGTTGTCCTCCGCCAGCATGCGGTAGCGGTCGGACTCGATCACCTGCAGGTAATACATGCGCGCGGCGAGCGCGGACAGAATCAACGCCTGTCCGCCGCCCAGCATCAGGGCGCGCCGGGTAAAGGATTTGATTCGTTCCTGATCGCGATTCACGCGCCGGGCTCCGTCAAGCGGGCGCCGGCATCAGCCGCTGCGCGCCGGTTAGAACGAGGGCCGTCACCGGGTAGAGGGCCAGCGTCAGCAAAAACTGAAAACCGGCCGGACCCGGGCGGATAATGCCGCCGCTGGCAATCGAGGCGAGCAACCAGGCGACGACGATGGCGATCAAAGCCACCAGCATGAAACCCCACCAGATGACGCCGAACGACTTGCCGATGAAGAAGCGCCGCTGGCTGACCACCATGCCATAGGCGAGCAGCAGCATGATGGCATGCAGTCCGAACGCCGAACCCGACAGCACGTCCTGGACCAGGCCGAGCGCGAAAACGATCGCCGGCGGCAAGGACTGCGGGCGGCCGATCGCCCAGTAATACACGGCGCACAGCGGGAACAGCGGCACGACAACCGCATAGCCCGGAATCGGCAGGGGCACCGCGCTGAGCAGCACCAGGCAAAGGGTCAAAGCCAAAGGCAGCAGGTTGCGGCCGAACCGGTCGATGCGCATCCAAAGTGCGCCCTCTTTCACCGGGCGTTCCCCCGCGCCGCCGCCGGCGCCGGCGCCTTATTGGCTTGCGGTCCCGCCGCGGCGGGCGCTGCGGGCTTGCTCTGCACGGGCGGCTCGGGAGCCTCGTCGACCGCGTCGTGTTCGGGAACGGCGGGCGGCGGATAATCGACCGCGCGGACATATTCGAGCCGCGACCAATCGACGAAGGGCTGAATGCGCACGACGCCGTCCTTGATCGCGGAAACCGCGCCGACCACCAGGCCGGCCGGCAGCAGGCCGCCATTGCCCGAGGTCACGACACGGTCGCCGACCTTGACCTTGGCCGTCGGCGACAAATGCTCGAGGCGCATTTGCGGCGAATTGTCGCCCGCGACGATGGCGCGCTCGCGCGTCGATTCGAAGACGACCGGCACGCGAGAGTTGAAATCGGTCAGCAGCAGCACGCGGGTCGAACGTTGGCCGACCTCGATCACCCGCCCGACGAGGCCGGAATCGTTGACCACGGCCTGCCCCTTGGCGACGCCGTTGCGGCTGCCGACGTTGAGCAGCGCGCTGCGCGAGAATGGGCCGCTGCCGTCGGCGATGACACGAGCCGACACGAAGCTGGCGCGTGGAGGCGGCACGAAATTGAGCATGTCGCGTAAGGACTGGTTTTCGACCGCGAGGTTGGTGGCGACGTTGTGCCAGCTGCGCAGGCGGGAGACCTCCTCGCGCAGACGGGCATTCTCATCGCGCAGGTGGCTGAGTTCCTGGACCTGACTGATGAAATCGTCCACGGTCGCGGCCGGGCGCGACAGCGCGTCGAGAATGGGAGCGGCAAAGTCGGCGATGACGGTACGGCTGCGCTCGACGAGGACCGAATCCGCCTTGCCCAGCATCATCAGACCGAACGCGGCAATGATGAACGACAGGAACGTAAAACGCTGAATCAAGCCCTTCAGGCTTGCCAGCTTGGCCATCACCCCTTCCTGCCGCAACTTGGTCGCCATACCACGCCCCGCCCCGAAAAGAGGGTCCTACGCAGAGTGTATATTAATAGCTCTGGGTTAACACATGTTTGAGGGTTTTCATCTCCTCGAGAGCCCGGCCGGTGCCCAAAACGACGCAGGATAGCGGATCGTCGGCGATCGAGACCGGCAGGCCGGTGGCATGGCGCAGGACGTAATCAAGGTTACCGAGAAGGGCACCGCCGCCGGTTAACACGATGCCCTTGTCGACGATGTCGGCGGCCAGTTCCGGCGCGGTATGCTCCAAAGCAACCTTAACGGCTTCCACAATGGCACTGACCGGCTCGGCCAGGCTTTCGGCGATCTGACGCTCGGAAATGATGAGTTCCTTGGGCACGCCGTTCATCAAGTCGCGGCCCTTGATCTCCATGACGCGGCCCTCGCCGTCGGCAGGCGGGCAGGCCGAGCCGATTTCCTTCTTGATGCGCTCGGCGGAACCTTCGCCGACCAGCAGATTATGGTTACGACGGATGTAAGCGATGATCGCCTCGTCCATCTTGTCGCCACCGACGCGCACGCTGCGCGAATAGACGATGCCGCCGAGCGACAGCACGGCGACTTCGGTGGTGCCGCCGCCGATGTCGACGACCATGGAGCCGGTCGGCTCGGTTACCGGAAGGCCCGCGCCGATGGCGGCGGCCATCGGTTCCTCGATGAGGAACACCCGGCGCGCGCCGGCGGCCTCGGCCGATT
>CAZOBN010000012.1:0-52294 GCA_964577835.1 uncultured Rhizobiaceae bacterium | reverse complement strand
AGCACGGTCGCCACGTCGGCCATGCCCATGGGCATGCCCGGATGGCCGGAATTGGCGGCCTCGACCGCGTCCATCGCCAAAACCCGGATGGCGTTCGCCATCTCCTGGTGCCCAATCTGCTGTTGCTGGGCGCCCAAGACCTCACCCTGCGGCAAAACTTCCTCCTCGTGAGACACGGTGATGGGCCCAGTTCGCGACGGCGGGCTCGAAAGGCCGCCCGAAATCCGCCAAGGGGGCCGAAAAGAGAGTCGGTTCATAAGGCACGGACGCCGGTCCTGGCAATGCCGAATTGGGAAAAGAACCGGCCGCTTGCCCGTACGGGCGATCCGGTCGGGGCGGTCCCGCGTAAAAAACCAAACCAAGGCACCAAAAGGCCGCGATGTCCTGTACCGACACCCTTTCGCCAACCGTGCCGTTTGGTTCGGCCAGCCGAGCATCTCGGAAACATCTCCCGGGCGGCGTCAGGCGGGTTGTGGGATCGGGCGGCATTGCCTTAGATAGGATGATGAACGGGTCAGACGGGGGAACACGGCTCGATGCCGCAGAGCTGACCGGACTGGTCCAGGCGGTTGCCCGGGACCGGGACAGAGCTGCCTTTGCCGCGCTGTTCAGCCATTTCGCGCCCCGGCTGAAGACCTATGTGATGCGCCTGGGGGCGAGCGCTGCGACGGCAGACGAACTGGTTCAAGAGACCATGTTGACCCTGTGGCGCCGCGCCGACAGCTTCGACCCGCGGCAGGCGAATGCCAGCACCTGGATCTTCACCATTGCCCGCAACAAGCGGATCGACGCCCTGCGGCGCGAGAACCGACCGGAACTCGACCCCAGCGACCCGGCCTTCACGCCTGCGCCGGTCCCGGCCGCCGATGAGGCGATGGCCGCCAGCGAGAGTGAGCAGATGCTGCGCCAGGCCATCACGCAACTGCCCCAGGAGCAGGCCGATCTTCTGCGCATCTGCTACTACGGCGACAAATCCCATCGCCAGATCGCGCTCGAGCTCGGATTGCCGCTCGGCACCGTGAAATCGCGCCTGCGCCTGGCGCTCGGCCGGCTGCGGCTCGTGCTCAAGGACAGCGTATTATGAGCACCGCCATGTCCTACCAACCGCAGCATCATCCCGACGAGAGCGTGCTGATGGATTTCGCCGCTGGTGCTTCGCGCGAAGCCGGCGCCGTGCTGATCGCCACCCACTTGGCGCTCTGCCCGTGCTGCCGCGACACCGTCAAGAAGCTGGAAAGCCTCGGCGGCGCGCTGATCGAGGATCTGCCGCCCAGCGCCATGGCGCCGCGCAGCCTCGAAGCCATGATGGCGCGGCTCGACGAGCCGGTCGCGGCGGCCGCGTCTCGCCCCCGCGCGGCGGCGCACGCCGGAACATTCGGCGTGCCGAGCCCGCTGCGCGACTATCTCGGCGGCGAGCTGGATCGACTGACCTGGCGCCGCATCGGGCAGGGGATCGAGCAGATCGACGTGCCCGTGGGCGGCGCGGGTGCCTCGCGCGAGCGCATGCGGCTGTTGCGCATCGCGGCCGGTGTCGCGATCCCGCGCCACACCCATCGCGGCACCGAGATGATCCTGGTGCTGTCGGGCGGCTTTCGCGATCGCGGCGAACAGTTCCTGCGCGGCGATTTCGCCATGTCGGACGAGCATGTGGATCATCAGCCGGTGGTCGACGAGGATGCCGACTGCGTCTGCCTGTCGGTGACCGATGGGCCGCTGCGCTTCACCGGCCCGTTCGGCCGCATCCTCAACCTGTTCGCGCGCTTCTGAGCAGATCACGCGCCGGCACATTATACCGTTGCGCAGGCGGGCGGGCGGATCGTAAATCTAGCTGACCAGACTCCACTGTCGGCCGATCCGCCGCACGCTCCGCAAAAATCCTGTCGTCAGCAAGGCATGTCCGAATTCGCCGATCTCCAGCACCGTTGGCTCAAGGTTCTTTTCGGCCTCGCGGTCGCTGTCGCGGCGGGCTTCCTGTTCGACTGGCTGCGCACGCCGCTGCCCTGGATGATCGGGCCGCTGCTCGCCGTGGGCGTCGCCAGCCTGCTCGGCGCCAAGCTCGACATCGTGCCCTATGGCCGCCAGGCCGGGCAGCTTTGCATCGGCACCGGCGTCGGCCTCTATTTCACGCCTTCGGTGCTCGCCGCGTTGCTCGGCGGCGCCGGGTGGATTTTCGCCGGCGGCATCCTGGTGATGGCGATCGCGGCGAGCAGCGGCTTGCTGCTGTCGAAAATCTCCGGCATCGACCGCACGAGCTGTTTCTTCGCCACCGTGCCGGGCGGCGCCGCCGAGATGGCCCTGCTCGCCCACCGCTATGGCGGATCGGTGCCCGCCGTCGCCATCGCCCAGTCGGTGCGGGTGGCGCTCCTGGTGCTGATCATTCCGCCGATCCTGACCTATGCAGGGTTCGCCGATATCGACCGCTCCGCGGCGCGCGTGCTGCATGCCGTGGTGCTCGACAGGCTGGCGCTGCTGCTGGCGATCGGCGCGCTGGCCGGCGGCGTCTTCGCGTATTTCAAGCTGCAGAACCCGTGGATGATGGGGCCGCTGATCGCCGCCGCGGCGCTGACCGCCTTCGGGCTCGACCTGTCCGCCGTGCCGCGCGAAGTCACCAACGCCAGCCAGGTCCTGCTCGGCATGGGCCTCGGCGCGCGCTTCGAGCGCGAATTCTTCCTGCGCCATCGCTTCTTCGTTCCCTTCGCGATCTTCAACGCCGCCTACCTGATCATCGCCTGCGCGGCGCTCGCCTTTGCCGTCGCCTGGCTGTCCGGCAGCCCTTTCGATACCCTGCTGGTCGGCTTGGCGCCGGGCGGCATCGCCGAGATGGCGATCACCGCCCAGGCGCTCGGCCTCGGCGTCGCCACGGTGACCGCCTTCCAATTCGTGCGCATCGTGCTCGCCAATTTCGGCTCGCCGTTCCTGTTTCGCGGGCTGCAGAAGTTCGGCGGGCCACCGCCCGACAAACAGAACCCGCCGCCGCGGCATTGATGCTGAACCTTCCGTCTCTTGTCGCCTGATTTGCCTTGATCGCCGTTCCGGCCTATGAAGGCTGCCGGTTCACGAAAGCGAGGTTCCATGAGCAGCGAAGCCGTCACCATCGGCGGACCCTGGTTTGAGGATTTCCACGTCGGACAGACCTTCGACGCGCCCAGCGTCACCCTGACCACGGGCCACGCCGCGTGGCATCAGGCCTTGTTCGGCGACCGCCTGCGCCTGGCGCTCGACCAGACGCTGTCGGAATCCATCACCGGCACGCCCAGGCTGCTCGCCCATCCCGCCCTGGTGTGCAATTTCGCCATCGGCCAGAGCACCTATGCCTCGACCCATGTGAAGGCCAACCTGTTCTACCGCGGGCTGCTGCTGCGCCGGCCGGTCTATATCGGCGACACGTTGACCACGGTGACCAAGGTCGTCGCGCTGCGCCAGAACGCGGCGAAGCCCGGGCGCGCCGCGACCGGGCTGGTGGCGCTCGAAATCACCGTCACCAACCAGAACAGCGCCACCGTGCTGCATTTCTTCCGCTGCCCGATGATCGCCTGCCGCGACGAGACCGCGAGCACCGGCAAGGCCGACAGTCTCGATGCGATCCCGGAGGAAATCCCCGAGGCCGCGCTGGTCGCCGCCGTGCCCAAGGATTGGCGGCTCGACCTGTTCCGCAGCCGCAACAGCGGCCGTCACTTCGCCGATCTGCAGGTCGGCCAGCGTTTCGCCGTCGAATCCCGCGATTCGGTCAGCTCGGCGCCCGAACTGGCGCGCATGACCCTCAACATGGCGATGACCCATTTCGACGACGCCGCCAGCACCTACGGATTGCGGCTGGTGTTCGGCGGCCATGCCATCGCGCTGGCCGCGGCGCAGGCCACCCGCGCCCTGTCCAACCTGGTGACCATCGTCGCGTGGCGCGGCTGCGATCATCTGGCGCCGGTGTTCGAGGGCGACATGCTGTCAACGACGGTCAGCGTCGAGGCCCTGCATCCGTTGCCGGACGGCGGCGGCCTGGTCGATCTACGCGCCCTGGTGCGTTCGGAGCGCAGCGCCGAAGCGCAACGCGCCGGCCAACCGAAAGAGGCCGACGTGCTCGATTGGCGCTTCGTCGCCGTGATGGCGTAAGGCCATGGCGGGCATGCGATGACAGGTATCTTGGCCGGCATGCGCGTGGTCGAGGGTTCGGCCTTCGTCGCCGCGCCGCTCGGCGGCATGACCCTGGCGCAGATGGGCGCCGAGGTGATCCGCTTCGATCCGATCGGCGGCGGCATCGATTACGGCCGCTGGCCGATCACCGAGGACGGCGCCAGCCTGTTCTGGGCCGGGCTCAACAAGGGCAAGAAGTCGATCGCCATCGACATCCGCTCGCCCAAGGGCGTCGAGGTCGCCGTCGCGCTGATCACCGCGCCCGGCGAGGGCGGCGGGCTGTTCCTGACCAATTTCCCGGCGAGCGGCTGGCTCGACTACGAAAAGCTGAAGCAGCGCCGCGCCGACCTGGTGATGCTCAATATCCTGGGCCATTTCGACGGCGCGACCGCGGTCGATTACACAGTCAATTGCGCCGTCGGCTTTCCCTTCGTCACCGGGCCGGAAGGCCAGGACGAGCCGGTCAATCACCTGCTGCCCGCCTGGGACGCCATCACCGGAGCCACCGCCGCCGCCGGCCTGCTCGCCGCCGAGCGCCACCGCGCGCGCACCGGCGAGGGCCAACTCGTGAAATTGCCGCTGTCGGACGTGGCCTATGCCATGGTCGGCCATCTCGGCTTCATCGGTGAGGCGCAGGTCAACGGCGTCGAACGCGCGCGCACCGGCAACTATCTCTACGGCGGGTTCGGCAAGGATTTCGTCACCGCCGACGGCCGCCGGATCATGGTCCTCGGCCTCAGCCTGCGCCAGTGGCAGAGCATCATCAAGGCGACCGGGCTGGGGCCGCGGTTCGCCGAGGTCGGCCACAGGCTGAACCTGGACCTCAATGACGAAGGCAACCGGTTCCGCGCCCGCGCGGAGCTCGCCGCGGTGCTGGCGCCCTGGATCGTCGGCCGCACCCTTGCCCAACTGGCGGAAATCTTCGATCCCGCGGGCGTCTGCTGGGGCCCTTATCAAACTTTTGCCCAAATGTTGGCGGAGGATCCCCGCTGCTCGGCCGCCAATCCGATGTTCCGCGAGGTCATGCAGCCGGGAATCGGCCCAATGTTGATGCCGGGCTCGCCGCTCGAATTCACCGCGCGGGGCGTCGAAGGCCGCGTGCCGGCCCAGCCGGCGCCCCGCTTGGGCGCCAATACCGATGAAGTCCTGGCCGGCGTGCTCGGGCTTTCGTCGGGAGAAATCGGCAAATTGCACGACGAAGGTGTGGTCGCCGGACCAGATAACGATTAATTGAACCCGTGACGAGGCGCCCCCATCACCGGATTCCCCCTTGAAATGCCGGCAAACGACCCTATTAATTCTCTCGCCACGGCGCGAGCCGAATGACGAACAATACAAAGTCTTGGTCTGCAGGGACGAACTGATTTTATGACGGCGATGATCATGATCGATCGGCTGAGCAAACGTTTCGGCCCGATCAAAGCGGTGGACGGCGTTTCCTTCACGGTCGCGCGCGGCGAGGTGCTCGGTTTCCTGGGCCCCAACGGCGCGGGCAAATCCACCACGATGCGGATGCTGACCGGCTTCCTGCCGCCCGACGCCGGGCGCGCGCTGGTCTGCGGCTACGACATCGTCACCCATCCGATCGAGGCCAAGAGACGGCTGGGCTATATGCCCGAGGGCGCGCCCGCTTACGCCGACATGACGCCGCGCGCCTTTCTCGGCTTCATCGCCGACATGCGCGGCTATGCCGGCGCGGAAAAGCGCGCGCGTATCGACCGCGCGGCCGACTCCATCCATATCCGCGACGTGATGGAGCAGCCCATCGAAACCCTGTCGCGCGGTTACAAGCGGCGCGTCGGCCTGGCCCAGGCCCTGCTGCACGATCCCGAGGTCCTGGTGCTCGACGAGCCGACCGACGGTCTCGACCCCAATCAGAAACACGAAATACGCGAATTGATCAAACAGATGGCGCCCCACAAGGCGATCGTCATCTCGACCCATATTCTCGAGGAAGTCGACGCAATCTGTTCGCGCGCGGTGATCATCGCGCGCGGCCGCGTGGTCGCCGACGGGACGCCCGAATCCCTGGAGGCCCTGTCGCCGCGCCACAACGGCATCGCCATCCGGGTGCCCGCCGAATCCGTCGAGATTCTGGCTGCGGTGCTGCGCCGGCTCGATTCCGTCGCCGACGTGCAGTATGAGGACGGCGGCGTGTTCGTTTATCCGAAGAGCAAGCGTGACATTTTCGACGAGGTGCGCGTCGCCGTGCGTCAGCGCAGCGGCGTCGACGTCCGGGAAATCCATCTCGAGCGCGGCCGCCTCGAAGACGTGTTCCGCATGGTCACGACCCGCCCCACGGAGGCCGCATGAGTCCGCTCGCCACGGTCTATAAACGCGAGCTCGCCGCCTATTTCGCGACGCCACTCGCCTATATCTTCATTGTCATCTTCCTGGCGCTGTCCGGCGCCATGACCTTCTTCCTGGGCTCGTTCTTCGAGCGCGGCCAGGCGGACCTGGCGCCGTTCTTCGTCTTCCACCCGTGGCTTTATCTGCTGCTCGTGCCGGCGATTTCCATGCGCCTGTGGGCGGAGGAGCGCAAGAGCGGCACGGTCGAGCTGCTGCTCACACTGCCCCTGACCCCCGCTCATGCGGTGCTCGCCAAGTTCCTCGCCGCGTGGACCTTCGCCGGTATCGCGTTGGCGCTCACCGTGCCGATCTGGATCACGGTCAACTACCTGGGCTCGCCCGACAACGGTGTCATCGTCGCCAGCTATGTCGGCAGCCTGTTCATGGCAGGCGCCTATCTCGCCATCGGCAGCGCCTTCTCGGCGCTGACCAAGAACCAGGTCATCGCCTTCGTGCTGACCGCCGTGGTCTGCCTGATCTTCACCGTGAGCGGCACGCCGCTGGTGCTCAACTTCTTCACCGGCTGGGCGCCCGCCAATATGGTCGAGGTCATTTCCAACCTGAGCTTCATCGGCAATTTCGAGGCGATCTCGAAGGGCGTGATCGATCTGGTGGGCGTCGTCTACTTCGCCTCGGTGATCTCGCTGTTCCTGTTCGCCAATGTCCTCCTGATCAATCTTTACAAGGCGCGTTGAGAGTCATGGCGAAAGATTCATCGGCGAGTTCACAGGGTTTCAGCCACGGCCTTGCCTTTGCCGGCCTGGTGCTGGCGGTCATCCTGTTCATCGCGATCAACATCCTCGCCCGCAGCGGCCTGTCCGGCGCGCGCGTCGACCTGACGGCCGATTCGCTCTACACGCTGTCGCCCGGCACCCATGCGGTGCTCTCGAAGATCGACGAACCGATCACGCTGCGCTTCTACTTTTCCAATTCGCTCGGCAAGGAGCTGCCGGCGCTCGGCAAATACGCCACCCGCGTGCGCGATTTGCTCAAGGAATACGCCGCCATTGCCGGCCCCAAGATCAGGCTCGAGATCATCGAGCCGGTGCCGTTCTCGGACGCCGAGGATCAGGCGGTGGCTTCCGGCCTGCAGGGCCTGCCGCTCGACCGCACCGGCGAGTTGGTCTATTTCGGGCTGGCCGGCGTGAACTCGACCGACGACGAGGAGCGCATACCGTTCTTCTCGCCCGACCGCGAAGGCTTCCTCGAATACGACCTGACCAAGCTGGTCCACAATCTCGCCAATCCGAAGCGCAAGACCATCGGGCTGATGTCGGCGCTGCCGATCCGCGGCTATCCCGGCACCATGATGGCGCGGCTGAACCCGGCGCTCGCCCGCTCCTGGCAGATGATCAGCCATCTGCAGCAGTTATTCGACGTGCGCATGCTGGAGACCGACGCCGAGGAGATCCCTGACGACATCGACGTGCTGATGGTGGTGCATCCCGCCGACATGTCGGAGCGCACCATGTATGCCATCGACCAATATGTGCTGAACGGCGGCCGCGCGCTGGTGTTCGTCGATCCGCTGGCCGAAGTGGCCGGCCGCATGTTGGGCCCGGGCGCCAAGGAGGTGCCGGCGACATCGAACCTCAAGCCCCTGCTCGCGGCCTGGGGCCTCGAGATGGACGAGACCAAGGCGGTCGGCGATTTGGTCGCCGCGCGCCGCGTCAACGCCGGAAGCGACGCCCGACCGCAACCGGTCGAATACCCGGCTTGGCTCGCGCTCAAGAAGCAGAACTTCTCGGCCAGCGATCAGGTCTCGGCCGACGTCGAGGTGATGAACATGGCCTCGGCCGGCGCGCTCGTCGCCAAGCCCGACGCCACGACCGCTATCCAGCCGCTGATCGTGAGCAGCGAGAAGTCGATGCTCATCGCCACCGAAAAGCTCAAGGGCAAGCCCGACTTCTTCGGCATCCTCAAGGACTTCCAGCCGGCCGGCCAGCCGTTCGTGCTGGCGGCGCGCGTCAGCGGCCCGGTCAAGACCGCGTTCCCCAACGGCCAGCCCGAGGAAAACGCCGACGACGCGGCGGAAAAGGAAAAGAAGGCGAAGGAAAAAGCCGCCCGCGCGCTCGACGATGGCGAGCCCGCCAAGACGTCAGAGAAAAAAGAGCCGAAGCCGCAGCTCATGGAATCGAAGGGGCCGATCCAGGCGGTGGTGGTCGCCGACGCGGACATGCTGCAGGACCGCTTCTGGGTCCAGTTGCAGGACGTGTTCGGCCAGACGATCCAGATGCCCGTCTCCCACAATATGGATCTGGTGACCAACGCGCTCGACAACCTGACCGGCTCAAACGACCTGATCGGCCTGCGCTCGCGTGGCGTATCCCAGCGCCCGTTCGAGCGGGTGGTCGCGCTGCAGCGCGACGCCGAAATCCGCCTGCGCGCCAAGGAGCAGGAGCTCCAGGAGCAGCGCGAGCAGACCGAGAAGAAGATCGCCGAGCTGCAGCGCCCCGGTCAGGCGGTCGGCGCCCAGGGCGGCAGCGTCGTGCTATCCCCCGCGCAGCAGGAAGAGATCGAGAAGTTCAAATCCGAGCTGCTCAAGATCCGCCGCGATCTGCGCGGCGTGCAACTCGATCTGCGCAGTGACATCGCAAGTCTGCAGTCGCGGCTGTGGTTCTTCAACATGGCGGCGATCCCGCTGCTGGTCGCATTCGCCGCCGTGGGCCTGAGCCTGCTGCGCGTGCGCCGCCGCAAGCAGCGCATGCTGACCGAAGCGAGAGGCTGAGGACGATCCATGAGTTTGCGCGCTTTCCTGGCCCTCGCCCTGGCGACCGTGATCGCGGTGCTCGCCGTCATCGGCATTCACATGTCGCAAAGCACCGGTCCCGCCGCGCGCGAGCCGGGCACGGCCATGCTGCCGGAACTGGCTGCCAACCTGGGCGACGCCAGCCGCATCGTCATGACGCGCGGCGGCGAGAAGACCGCCGTCAAGCGCACCGCCGGCAGCGGCGACACGGCGACCTGGGTGGTCGAGGAATTCTCCGACTATCCGTCCCATCCGCTGTTGATCCGCGACGTGCTGGCCGGCCTGGCCCAGATCCAGACCGTGGAAGGCAAGACCCGGCGGCCCGACCTCTACAGCAAGCTCGATGTCGACGATCCGACCACCGCGGCGGCCAAATCGACGCGGCTCGAGGCGTTCGCCGGCGACAAGAAGGTCGCCGACATCATCGTCGGCAGGACCAAGAGCGCCATGGGCGGCCAGGAGAGCCTCTATGTCCGGCGTCCCGACGAGGACCGCGCATGGCTCGCCAAGGGCAAGGTCGAGATGCCCCACAACCGCATCGGCTGGGTCAACAACGAGGTGCTCGTCGTCGATCTGCCGCGCATCCAGCACGCCACCCTGAACACCCCAGCCAAGGGCCCGCGCGTCCATGTCTTCAAGAAGACCAAGGACGAGCGTGACTTCACCATCGAGGGCATGCCCGCCGACCACGAAGTGAAGGATATCTTCGGCGCCGAGGACGTCGCCCGCGTCGTCCAGCAGCTCAGTTTCGAGGACGTGCGCCCGGCCGACAAGCTCAAGATCGACACCGCGGCGCAGCCGTGGGCCGAGTTCGTCACCTTTGACGGGCTGAAGATCGACCTCTGGCTGCACGAGGCCGACGGCAGGAACTGGGTCGCCCTGCGCGCCCTGCCGGCGCCCGCACCCGCTGCGCCGGCCACCCCGCCCGCCGCCGCAACCGCGTCCGAGGCGACGGCCGAGGGCGAGAAGCCGCTGGACGTGGCGGCCGAGATCAAAACCATCAACGAGCGGGTGACCCCCTGGGTCTATGCCATCCCGTCCTACGAGAACGGCAATCTGCGCAAGACCCTGGACGACCTGATCCAGAAAAAGCCCGATCCGAAGACCAATTAGGCCGCAAGGGGCCGCATTCCCCCGTTTTTAGGGGCAGAATGCGGCCCGATCGCCCGGATAGGGGCTTTGAACCATAGACAAGCGCCCTATCTATCAGCTATTTAGCGGCCCGACGCCGTCAACGAAGCCTTAGCGCTTTACGCTATAGCTTTTGGCTCCAATCAATTATTTTCTTTGGTCGGACAAAGACCTATTTCCATGCTCGGAGAAGACACGCGCCATGAGCAAAGTTCCGCCTGAATCCAAGATGTTCTACGAGCCCCATGTGTTCGTCTGCCAAAACCAGCGCCCCGCAGACCATCCGCGCGGCTGCTGCCGCGACAAGGGCTCCCAGGAGATGCACGCCTATATGAAGGGGCGCGCCAAGGAACTTGGCATCAAGACCACGCGTATCAATCAGTCGGGCTGCCTCGAGCGCTGCGAGATGGGCCCCACCATGGTGATCTATCCGGAGGGCGTCTGGTACACCTACCGCACCAAGGAAGACATCGACGAGATCCTGCAAAGCCACGTGATCGAGGGCAAGCGCGTGCATCGGCTCCAGCTGATGAACGAAGACAAGCTGCCCAAGGATCGCGAGGCGCGTCTCGCGGCGGAAAAAGTCGCCGCCGAGTGACGCCCCGCCCGGACACGTTACGGGCAAGCAGATTTTTCCACACAGCCGCGGGCAACCGGCCCGCGGACGCTTAGTTTAGGGAGTTGATTGCCAATGGCCTTCCAGCCTGCGGATCAGAAGTCGTTCTACGAAACTCACGTGTTCTGCTGCGTCAATCAGCGTCCCGCCGGCCATCCCCGTAGCTGCTGCGCCGACCGGGGCAGCAAAGACCTGCACGGCTACATGAAGTCGCGCGCCAAAGAACTCGGCATCAAGAACATCCGCGTCAACCAGTCCGGCTGCCTCGAGCGCTGCGAGCTCGGCGCCGCCATGGTGATCTATCCGGAAGGCGTCTGGTACACCTACGACAGCCACGAGGACGTCGACGAGATCCTCACCAAGCACATCCTCAACGGCGAGAAAGTCGATCGCCTGGTGCTCGACGTCGACCAGAAGCTGCCGCGCCCCAAGACCCGCACGGCCCTGAAGTTGCGCGTCGCCCGCGCGGAGAACCTGACGTCCGACATCAAGCTGTTCGAGCTGCAGGCGCCCGATGGCTCGATGCTGCCGCCGTTCGAAGCCGGCGCGCACATCGACGTGGTGACCGGTGGCGGTCACCGCCGCTCCTACTCGCTGGCCAACGATCCGGCCGAACGCAACCGCTATGTCATCGGCGTGCTGCGCGAGAAGGCCGGCCGTGGCGGCTCCGCCTGGATGCATGACAACGTCAAGGTCGGCGACACGCTGACCGTCATGCCGCCGCTCAACAATTTCCCGCTCGCCGAATCGGCGGGCGAGCACATCCTGATCGGCGGCGGCATCGGCATCACGCCGATGAAGGCGATGGTCCACCGCCTCCAGGCGCTGGGCGAGAAATACACCCTGCACTATTGCTCGCGCTCGGCCGACAGCACCGCGTTCCTCAACGAGATCAAGGCGCTGTGCGGTTCGAACGTGGTGTTTCATCACGACCACGGCGACTACACCAAGGGCATCAAGTTCGGCGAGGTGCTCGGCGAGCACCGCCCGGGCAGCCATGTCTACGTCTGCGGCCCGACCGGCTTTCTCAATGCGGCGCGCGCGGCGGCGGCTCATTGGCCGGAGGGCTGCGTGCATTTCGAGGTCTTCGCGCCATCGAACACCAAGAAGGAATACAAGAACGAGCCGTTCGATATCACGCTGTCGCGCCGCAAGCAGACGCTGACGGTGCCGGCCGACAAGTCGATCCTCGAGGTGGTGCGCGCGGCCGGCGTGGTCGCCGAATCCTCCTGCGAGGAAGGCATCTGCTCGACCTGCAAGACTCGCCTGATCGCCGGCAAGGCCGATCACCGCGACGAGGTGCTGACGAGCGAGGAGAAAGCGAATCAGATCATGGTCTGCGTCTCACGCGCCAAGCCGGGCGAGACCTTGATCCTCGATCTGTAACGCAGGCAACCTTTCCACACGAAAAACGCCCCTGGCAAAACCGGGGGCGTTTTTTATTGGCGCATGACGCCCCGCGATATGGGAAACGCGCTCAGGCGCTCGTGGTGGCGTAATACTGCCTGCTGGTCTCGCATACCATATGGCGGAATTCGATCGGCGTGGCGTCGATCGCGAACGACCGGCGCTCGATGTCCAATACGGCGGCGTTCGGGGCGAGCTCCAGCAGGTTGGATTCCTGTTCTGTGGCGGCGCGGGCGCGCAGCTTCTCCTCCGCCTTGACCACCAGCAAGCCATAGTCCTGCTCGAGCAACGAATAGAGATTCGCCTGCTGGGCGCGATTGTAGACGGTATCGAAATTGGGAAACCGCGCGGCCGCCAGCGCCACGGTCTCCAGGATCATCGGCCGTTCGCTGAAAAAGCGTATCCGCTGAATGCGCAGGACACGGCTACCCGGCGGCAGCGCCAGACCGGCCGCTTCCTCGGCCGTGGCGTCATCCTCTTCGAAGAGCACCAGCCGCGTGTTGTGCGGCACCCAACGCTCGCCGCTGTCGAGCACGAGCCGGAAAAAATGCAGCGGCGTGTGGCGCGTGTTGCGCGCCGCGACGAAGGTGCCCTTGCCCTGCATGCGGATGACGGCCTTCTCGGCCGCCAGTTCGTCGAGCGCCTTGCGCACCGTGCCCTGGCTGACCTTGAATTCGGCGGCGAGCTTGAATTCGCTCGGCAGCAGCTCGCCGGGGCGCCAGTCGCCGCGAAGCACCCGTTGGATCAGGAGCTCCTTGATTTGCAGATAAAGCGGATGAAAGTCGAGAGAACCTCCCGACTTGTCCCCGGATTCGCGGCGCTTGTTCACGCCGCCATATTAGGATGGTTGGGCGAAACTCCGCAATTTAAAGTAAAATATAAAAAATGACCCGACGACCTCTGTCCGGGGTGCGCATAAAGGCGCGATAGAACTTGCATTTCTCGCCCGTGCGAAATGTCGATCCTATCTATTCTAAGGAACTCGTTCCGCACCGGCGACATCCTGCGCTCCGGGGGGATCGCACTCGAGCGCGGCCGCCATGGTACGACGCTGCCGCCAAGCCCATAGCCACAGCACGAGAGAAAGCCCAGCGCCGAACCCGAGCGGGATCGACAAGCCGAGACGATCGGCGGCGGTGCCCATCAGCATGGCGCCCAAAGCCGGACCGCCGCGCGCAATCAGGCCGTAGACGCTGACGACGCGGCCGCGCAACGCCGGATCGACCGCATATTGGATCAGCGTCTGATTGCTGATGGCCTGGATGTTGAAGCAAAGCCCCAACAAGCCGACCAGCGCGCAGCCTATCCAGAAGATCGTCGTCATGGAAAACAACAGCAGCACCGCGGACATGAATAGGATGCTGAGAATCATCACCTTGCTGAGACCGGCGATGCCGGCGGAGCGGCTGGTCAACCAGAAACCGCCCGCCATGGCACCGACGCTGTGGCAGATGAGAAGCAGCGCCAAGGCATCCGGCCCGCGTTCGAACACATGGGCCACGAAGCCCGGCAACAGATCCGTCACCGGCCGGGCAAACAGGGCGATGAGCACGAGAATGGTCAACTGCCGTCGAATTCCCACGTGCATCATCGCGTAGCGCACACCGGCGACCGCATCGCTGACGATCGATTCCGTCGCCTGTGCGCGCGACGGCAGCGGGCCGATCCGGATGACGTACAGCAGCACGCTGAACACGAACATCGAGGCGGCTGCCACCGCGAACGTCCAACCCGTTCCCGCCACCGCCATGATGGCGCCGCCGATTCCCGGACCGAGGAAGCGCGACGAGTTGAACACCATCGAATTGAACGCCAGCGCGGATGCCAACTGCTCGCGGCCGACCAGAACATAGACCGCGGTCATGCGCGACGGCCGGTTGAACGCCGTCAAGATGCCGCGGAGAAACGTGATGGCGAACAACAGCCACACATCCATGGCCCCGCTCAAGGTCAGGATGGCGAGGACGGAAGAGTGGAGGAAGGTGCAGATCTGCGTCATGCGCAGCACCTTCATGTAATCGACCCGGTCGACGATAGCGCCGGCGAAAATGCCGAATAGGATCGACGGCACCTGATCGGCGATAGCCATCACGCCGAGCCAGCCGAAAGAATGGGTCAGCTCCCACGTCAGCCAGCCGATGGCGAGCCGTTGCATCCAGAGGCCGATATTGCCGGTCCAATGGCCGAAGACATAGAGGCCATAGTTGCGGTTGCCCAGCAGGCGCAACAGGTTTGCCATACCGGTGGGGAGTTTCATGATCGATTCGGCCTCGACGCCATTGTGTTTGCCTCCCGCTGATCGGCTTTCAGTCTTTGCGATGCTTGCCGTTCGGCGTCTCGGCCTCGACCGCCGCCACCAGCCAGTCGCGCTGTCGTTGCGCCCAGGCCCACAGGATCAGGCAAACCCCGGCGCCGATGGCGACGGGCAGTTGCAGCCCGAAATGTTCGGCGAATCCGCCCATCATCATGGCGCCGACCGCCGGCACGTCCTGCGCGACCATGCCGTAGACGCTGATCACGCGGCCGCGCAGCTCCGGTTCCACGGCCGCCTGAATCAGCGTTTGATTGCCCACGCTCATAATGATGAAGGCCGCGCCGGCGACCGCTGACATCACGCACCCCAACCACAACAAATCGCTCATGGCGAAGAGAAACAGCGCCAGCGCCATGAACAGGATATTGACGATGGTGATGTTGGTCAGGCCCTTGATCCCGTTGCTGCGGCCGGCGAGCCACATGCCGCCCGCCATGGCACCGAGGCCGTGAAAGCTGAGCAGCAGGCCGAGGCCGTCGGCGCCGCTGTCGAACACTTGCGCCGCGAAACCCGGAAACAGGTCGATCACGGACTTGGCGAAAAGCGAGGTGACGACCAGGAGCAGGAGCTGCACGCGAATGGTCGGCTGCGCCAGGATGTAACGCACGCCATCCACTGTTTCGCTCAACACCGAGCGGCGGACCGCGGGCTCGCGCGCCGGCGTGAACGCAAGGCGCATGACCCAGAGGCACGCCGTCATGACGAGCAGCAGACTGGAGGCCAGGGTGAACGCCAAGGCGGTGCCGAGGCCGGCGCCGCCCAGGGCAATGACCGCGCCGCCGATCGCCGGCCCGATGAAGCGCGAAATGTTGAAGATCATCGAATTCACCGCCAGCGCCGACGCGAGCAGATCGCGGCCGACGAGCGCGAACACCAGGGTCATGCGCGACGGTCGGCTGAAGGCCATTACGCCGCCGCGAAAGATCGTCATGCCGAGCAGCAGCCAGATATTCATGACGCCGGTGAAGCTGGCGATGGCGAGCATGACCGAATAGGACAGCGACAGCGCCTGGGCGATGCGCAGCATCTTCACATAGTCGATGCGGTCGACCAGCGCGCCGGCGAACAGTCCGAGCAGCAGCGTCGGGATCGATTCGGCGACCACGATGCCGCCCAGCCAGGCCGCCGAGTGGGTGAGGTCCCATGTCAGCCAGCCGATAGCGACCCGCTGCACCCACAGCCCGGTCGTCGCGCACAGATTCCCGATGACATAGAGCCGGTAGTTCTTGTTCGCAAACGTGTCCTTGATCGCGCCGAAGCCGCCCGGAATCTTCATCCGGAACCGCCGGAGGCTTTATCGCGAAGCTCCGTCGGCGCCCCCTCGGTTTCCAGCGCCTTGGCCATCCACTTCCGTTGACGCCACACCCACAGGCCGAGACACAGGCAAATCGCGGCGCCGGCCGCCACCGGCCATTGCAGGCCGAAATGTTCGGCCACGCCGCCGATCGCAATGGAGCCGAGCGCCGGCACGCCCTGATTGATCAAGCCATAGGTGCTCACGACGCGGCCGCGGAATTCCGTGTCGATCGCCGATTGAATCAGAGTCTGGTTGCTGATGCCTTGCACGATGAAGGCGAATCCGATCAGGGCGACGAGCGCGCACGCCACCCAGAAAACCGTCGTCAGCGCGAACAGGAGGACGACCACGCCGATGACCATGACATTGCCGAGATTGATGGTGGTGAGGCCCCTGAGGCTGCCGCGGCTGGTCAACCACAAGCCGCCCGCCATGGCGCCGATGCCGTGAAAGGTGAACAGCATGGCGAGCCCCTCCGGCCCGCGGCTGAAGACGTCGGCGGCGAAACCGGGAAACAAGTCGGTGAGCGGCTTGGCGAGGATCGAAACCGCCATCATGAGGGCGAGCTGCGAGCGGATGCCCGGGTGCGCCATGATGTACCGCAGACCATCGACGGTTTCGGCCACCATGGAGGTGCCGCGCGGTTCGCGCGGTGGCGATGCCGAAACCCGCATGGCCGCCAGCACGATCGTAAAGATGAAGAACATCACGGCGCCGAAGGCAAAGGTCCAAGCGGCGTTGCCGGCCGACAGAATGGCGCCGCCGATCGCCGGGCCGATGAAGCGCGACATATTGAAGATCATCGAATTTGTCGCGATGGCAGACGGCAGCAGGTCGCGCCCGACCAATGTATAGACGAACGTCATGCGCGACGGGCGGCTGAAGGCCAGCACGCTGCCGCGGAAGATCGTCAAGCCGAGCAGCACCCAGATGTCGGTCAGGCCGGCGAAGGTCAGCGCCGCGAGCGAGATGGAGTAGAACAGCGTAAAGGACTGGGTGATACGCAACAGCTTGAAGTAATTGACGCGGTCGACCACCGTGCCGGCGAGGAAACCGAGCAGGATGGTCGGCGCCGATTCGGCGAGCGCGATGCCGCCGAGCCACGCCGGCGAATGGGTGAGCTCCCAGGTCAGCCAACCGATGGCGACCCGCTGCACCCACATGCCCATGGTGGAGGACAGGTTCCCGATCACGTACAGACGATAGTTACGATTGGCGAATGTCTGTCGTATGGCTCTGAGGCCGCCGGGAACCTTCATTCTTATCGCCCTGTCCCTGCGGCGCCGCGGTTGTCGTTGGCGTCGTGGTTCATGGTGAGGGACGATACCCCGCTGCATAGAGGGAAGACAGGTTGCCGCCGAGCCATGCCTTGGGGATCGACTTGCCGACGCCCTGCGCCATGGCCTTGCGATAGTTGACGACGCCGCCTTTGGCAAAATCGGAAAACGCGATGCGCATGGCTTCGATGCATTCCTCCATGGAGAGGAGGCGCTGAACGTCGTCGTCGGTGATGATGATGGTCACCCCGGTAATATCCCTGTCTTGCTGTGCGTAGCGGTCTCATAGCGCCAACGGCACGCGGGCGCAACCGCTCGGGCAAAGACGGAATCCGGTAGGTTCCGTAAATCCCGTCCCGGTGGGATTATAGACCAATCGAAAGGCTGTCGATGCCGGATTACGGTCCGTACGGCGCGGCGGTGGAGGCGTGCAGCGGGCGCCCCACTGTCATAGTTTGCCGATGCCGCCGGGTGTCAACGATAGCGCCCCCGCGCGGGGTTTCAGCGCTTCCTGGCCTTGCACAGCCGGGCTCGCCGAAGCCTCGAGGATGCTTTGAAAGCGACCGGCGGTGCCTTGGCCCGGCCGGCGCGTCGGATTGCCCGTCGGATTCGATCGGCGGCGCGGCCATGATGAAACCTGTCCTCAGAATTCCTTGAGCAGCCGCCCATAGCCCTGGATTGGCTCGAGCACGTTGCAGCGCCGCAACGATTCCCACACGATCGCCTGCAGAGCGGTCATCACGCTGACCCCGAGCGCCTGCTCGAGCGGATCGATGGCGTCGACGATCGCCCAGTGCGGGCAGGAGAAATAGATCGTGTCGGTTTCGGGCCAGCGGCGCTTCAGCTCATGCCCCAGCTTGAGCGCCGTGCCCACGGGGATTTGGCCGAGTTGATGGAATTTGTAGCCGGCGCCCAGCGTGCCGGTCGGCTCCAAACCGAACTCACGCATGTATTCCAGATGGCGCGCGTCGTGGCTCGCGTCATAGGGATGAACGATGCCGACCTTGCGGCTACCGAGCTTGCCCAGCGCCTTGACCTGGGCGGTGACGCTGGTCGCCACCGGAACGCCGATCTGCTTTTCCGTGTCGCGGATCAGCCGCTCCACGTCGGCATAGCCCTGGGAGACGTTGATCGGCAGGCCGCCGAACACCATCAGATCGATGCCGGCCTGGGCCATCACCTTGGCCGCGCGCAGGCTGACCTCGTAGGCACGGTCGACCTCGGCGGCGGTGCGTTCGACCAGCGGCAGGGTATTGACCACCAGGGTCACGCCGCGCGGCACGATTCGGTAGAATTCGTAGGGGAAAACCTCCGTCGCCGCCGGCGGCGAGATGTAACCGATGCGCGCGCGATACCCGTACATGACGCCGAATTCCTCCCTGTCCGTTCGGCCGGTTGCGCGGCCTGTCGAGTTTGTCGGTTGGGTCGAGCACCCCTCCGCCCCCATTATGCCGCGAGATTCCGCGTGCCGCTCAAGCGGTTTTCTTCTAGGCTTTCGCCAACGGCTTCAGTCCCCAATGGCTTCAGTCCCATCGTACCCAATCATCGCAAGAACAGGGAGACGACGATGTGGTTTGCGAGCGCGCGGAAACCTGTGTTGCCGGTCGGAGCCGTGGCGCTCGCCGCCCTCCTCGCGGCGGCACCGGCACTCGGCCAGGATGTCTACAAGGGCAAGCAGGTCCGCATGGTGATCGCCAGCGGGGCCGGCGGCGGCTACGACACCTACGCCCGCGTGCTGTCGCGCCACATGCCGCGTCACATCGCGGGAAATCCCAGCTTCGTCGACCAGAACATGCCGGGCGCCAGCGGCATGGCGGCGACCAACTGGGGCTACAAGGTGGCGCCGAAAGATGGGCTGGCCATCGTCGCCACCTACAACGCGCTGCTGCTCGAACCGTTGTTCGGCAACAAGTCGGCGCAATACGATCCGCGCGAGCTCGAATGGATCGGCAGCATCAGCAAGCAGCAGAACATCTGCATGACCTGGCACACCAGCCCGATCAAGACCATCGAGCAGGCCAAGGAGCGCGAGATCGTGGTCGCCGCCACCGGCGCCACGGGCAATGCCGCGACCTTGCCGAAGATCGTCAATGCCCTGCTCGGCACCAAGTTCAAGGTGGTCGGCGGCTACGAAACGACCGAGAGCCGGCTCGCAGTCGAGCGCGGCGAGGCGGAAGGCATCTGCGGCCTGTCGTGGTCGACGCTGAAGGCCTCGAATCCGGATTGGATTCAGAACAAGCGCCTGAATGTCCTGCTGCAGACAGGCGAGACGCGCCAGGCGGAGCTGCCCGACGTGCCGACCCTGATCGAGAAGGTGCAGAGCGCCGACGACAAGCGGCTGCTGCAGGTGCTCTCCTTGCCGGAAGACCTCGGCCGACCGTTCTTCATGGCGCCGGGCACGCCGAAGACCATGGTCACCATCATGCGCCGCGCCTTCGACGCCACCATGAAGGACAAAGCCTTCATCGCCGAGAGCGAGAAATCGAACCTTGAAGTCGACCCGGTCACCGGCGAGGAGATGCAGAAGAACATCGCCCAGGCTTACGAAACTCCCAAGGCCGCGGTCGACCGCATGAGCGAGCTGATGGGGCGGCAGACGAAGGGGTGAAGTTCCATCGTCTCTTAATTCCTGTATATCGAGTCTCATGGTCGCCCTGTTCAGGCCCCATAAATGACTGAAATAAAACGCTAATTATAACTTATTTGCAATAAGATCAGAGTGCTGATCTTATTATGCAATGCTCTCGATTTCGGATGAAGATATCGCAGCTCGCCTTCGCGGCGACAATCCTTGGTGGGGTGGGCCGATAAACCGAGCACGCACACCGTACAATTTGCGAAAACGAGCCTACTACGAGGCACTAAAACGGTTGGTTTCTCGAGATGTGAACCGTGCTGTCATTCTGTTAGGTGCGCGCCGCGTCGGCAAAACGACCCTGCTGCGTCAGTTGATAGGCGAAGCCTCTGCCACTGGCGCTTTTGGGCCCGTTCTATTTGCTAGCGTCGATATTCCTACCTACAGTGGCATGCCTCTGGAGCGTTTCCTCCAATTCTTCGAGCGTGAATGTCCGCACGACCCCAATGTTAAACGCTTGGTGGTATTCGATGAGATCCAGTATCTCGCGGATTGGGAGAGGCATCTCAAAGCGCTTGTGGATCGTTATCCCGCGACGAAATTCATTGCAAGCGGCTCCGCCGGAGCGGCGTTAAAACGGAAAAGTGACGAGTCTGGTGCGGGACGGTTTACCGATTTCACGTTGCCGCCGCTCACGTTCGCGGAGTTTCTCGCCTTCTCCGAATCCGAGGACTTATTGATCCGTGAGGTTCGGGGCACTGGTCTATCGAGGTATGAAACGCCAGACATCGCAGATCTCAACCGGTGCTTTATCGACTACATGAACTTCGGGGGTTACCCGGAAGTTGTGGTTTCTAGAGATGTTCAAGCGGACCTAACTCAGACTGTCGGTCGAGACATAGTGGACAAAGTTCTGCTGCGAGACCTGCCCAGCCTTTACGGCATACAGAATATCCCAGAACTGAACCGCCTATTCACAATGCTCGCCTTCAACACCGGTCAAGAGGTCAGCCTTGACGCGCTATCACAAGGCTCAGGCGTAGCGAAGAATACGATTGCCCGATACCTAGAATATTTAGAAACAGCTTTTTTGATTTATCGCGTACGCCGTGTAGATGACTCGGCGAGACACTTTGAACGGCAGAGGGGCTTTAAGGTCTACCTAACAAATCCCTCGATGCGAGCGGCTTTATTTGGGCTCGTCAAAGAAGGGGACCAAGCACTCGGAGCGCTCGCTGAAACAGCTGCCTTCTGCCAGTGGCTACATTCGCCGGATATTCACAACATTCATTATGCGCGCTGGGGTACGGGCGAGGTCGATATTGTTCATCTAAACCCAGCCACAGGAAAACCCACATGGGCCTATGACGTAAAGTGGTCGGATCGCGCTGCTACGAGACGGGAGGAGTGCGGAGCATTGCTATCGTTCGCCAATCGCACCGGCGTTAGCACGGTTGGGATTTCGACCCTAACAGTGTTGAAAAACACAACGATTGACGGTATCGAGCTAAGGTTATTTCCACTGGCTGTTCAGTGCTATGCCTTAGGCAAACAACTTGCGAGTGAAACTGGAATATTGAAGCGCTTCGATCTCATGTAGGCGCGAACCGATCCATTTCAGCCCTTCCGGCGGCAAACGCACAACGCCTCAAAACTCCCGCAGCAGCCTGCCGTAGCCTTCGATGCGGTCGTTGACGCCGGTGCGGCGCATGGCTTCCCAGGCGATCGCCTGGAGCGAGGTCATGACATTGACCTTGAGCTCCTGCTCGAGCGGCTCGATGGCGTCGATGACGCGCCAGTGCGGGCAGGCGAAATGCAGGGTGTCGATTTCCGGATGCGCCTTCTTGAGCGCGCGGCCCCATTCCAGCGCGTTGTCGATAGGAAGCTTGCCGAGGCTCTTGATGTCCTTGCCGCCGGCATAGAGGCCCACCGGCTCGAGCCCGAATATATCGCGCAGATAGGTTTCGTAGCGCGCGCCATGCTCCGGCGTGAAGGGATGCACGGAGCCGACCTTGCGCGCGCCGAGGGCCTTGTAGGCCTTCCGTTGCAGGGTCGCGTTCGACGACACTTGCACGCCGATCTCGCCCTCGAGCCGTCTCAGCAGCTCTTCGAGCCTGTCGATACCGTGGGCGAGGTTGACCGGCAGGCCGCCGAGCAAGACCAGGTCGGCGCCGTGTTCGGCCAGGACCTTGGCTCCCGCCACGCTGGCGTCGTAGCTCCTGCTGAGGTCTTCGCCGCTGCGCTGGCCGATCGGCAGGCCGATCATCATCAGCGATACGCCGTCCGGCACGAGCTTGTAGAAATCGATGGGAAACACTTCGGTCGTCACCGCCGCCGCCGTGTAGCCGATCCGCGCGCGATAGCCATACATGTGATTTCTTCTCCCCGTCGAAAGGCCAGGATAGCGGGCACGGTGCCATGCCTCAAGCCGACGTTCAGCGTTTCTGCAATAGCCCGTTGCCGAGGAACTCGGTCACAACGCCGTCGAACAGCGCTGGTTCCTCCAGGAAGCAGCAATGGCCGGCGCCGGGCAGAATGCGGTGTTCGGCATGCGCGATCAGGCCGGCGGTGCGCGTGCCACCGGGAAGCGCGCTGTCGTGCTCGCCGTTGACGATCAGCGTCGGCGTTTTATAGGACGCGAGCTTGGGCGTGAGATCGGACACCGTCAGCGCGCCGAACACCCGAGCGATGCTGTCCGGATCGAGCCCCGCGCCGCGCTCGACGAAACCGTCGAGCAGATAACGCCCGGTCGGGCTGTCGGCGAATCTTTCGGTTACGCCGTGCCGCAGATGGCCGAGGTGATAGTCGCGCAGGGTACCGGCCGCGGCGTGGACGCGGTAGGCCGCGATGCGGTGATCGAACTGGTTCTGCAGCCCGCTGTTGCCGCCGACCAGGATCGCGGCCTTGAACATTTCAGGATGATCGCAGGCCAGCATGATGGCGATCTTCGAGCCGATCGAGCAGCCCATCACCACGGCACTGTCGATGCCTTCGTCGCGCAGCACGCCCATCACATCGTCGCCCATGTCGCGCAAAGTGAACGCGTCGCGCGGCTTGGCCGAGCGGCCCCAGCCTCGCAGGTCCATGGCGATCGTGCGGAAGCGGTCGGAGAAATGCGCCATCTGATAGAGCCACAGGTTGTGGTCGAACGGCAGCGCATGGATCAGCACGAGCGCCGGCCCCGCGCCCGCGGTCTCGTAATAGATATCCAACCCATTGGCGCGGCTGATCGGCATTCGTGTCCCCTATTCACACCCAGTAAATCGTCACCCTCGGGTCAAAGCCCGAGGGTGACGAAAAGAGGGACGTCGCGCGTAGAGCGACGGTTGTGCGACCTTCTCAAAAATCCCGGAGCAGCCGACCGTAGCCTTGAATGCTGTCGTCGATGCCGGCGCGGCGCAGGCCTTCCCATAGGATCGCCTGGATCGACGACAGGACCGTGATGCCGAATTCCCGCTCGAGCGGCTCGATCGCCTCGATCACCGGCCAATGCGGGCTCGGGAACATGATGGTGTCGGCGTCCGGATGCGCCGTCATCAGCTTGCGCCCGAGTTCGAGCGCGCCGTCGCGCGGCACCCGGCCGATCTGGTTGAACGGGCTGCCCCAGGCGGCGCTGCCGAGCACCTCGCAGCCGAACTTGACGCTGTATTGGTCGATCCGCTCGGTATCGCGCGAGGCGTAGGGGTGCGCCAGCACCAGCTTCCTGATGCCGAGCGTCTTGACCGCCTTGGCCTGGGCCGAAGCGCTGGTCGCCACCGGCACGCCAAGTTCCGATTCCAGATCGCGGATCATCGCCTCGGCATTGGCGGCACCCTTCGACATGTTGATTGGCACGCCGCCGAGCACGATGGCATCCACCTGGGAAGCCGCCATCTCGCGCGCCGCCTTCATGCTGATGTCGTAGCTCTGCCGAATCTCGTCCTCGCTGCGCACGGTGATGGCGAGCGTGGTGATCACCAGCGTCACGCCCTCGGGCGCCACCTTGTAGAATTCGTAAGGGAAGACCTCGGTGGTGAGCGGCGGCGAGGTATAGCCGATGCGGGCGCGATGGCCGTACATGCGGGCGCGGTCGAAGAGCGGGGCGGACTCGGGCGACATGGATACTCCCTGCGGGAATTTTTTGGTGCTTGACGTCCGTCCTTTGTGAAGCGCGGCGCCGACGCGCGCAAGAGCGCGGCGGTAAACCGCCATGATCGCGCTATTCTCAATCCTGAAATCGCCCCGGAGCGCCTTCCCTTGCCCAAAATCTATGCAAATAATTCTTGACAGATAGGCCAATATATTGTGGCTTTGTTCGTTAAGTCCGCTAGATAGCGGGCCTAGGGTGGTTAATTCGCACCTTTCTTCCACATGCACCACCCGATAGGGGCTTTGCTCAATGAGAAAGGTGCCAACGGAAGGGGTAAAAACATGCCTTCTTATTTTGACAGGGTAAAAGGCTGGATCGGCCAGGTTGTCGAACTCGGCTTGCTGCTCGTCGCGCTGGGCATCGTGTTACAGATTCTGTTTGGAACAAAGGTAGGCTTCATCACCGGCGACATCGTCGGCAACCTGATCACGCTCATCAAGGCCCTGGGAGACAACGGGCTCGCAGGCCTCATCGCCTTGGCCGTCATCCTCTGGCTATTCTCCAAGCGCCAACCAGGTTAGGCGCATCTCTCCTCTGATCGGAAAGGGCCTGGCCAGAACGCCAGGCCCTTCTTGTATCCGGCTTTAGCCAATCCGCCGCGAGTCTCCGGCATGATTGCCTTGCGCCGCGGGACGGCATTTGCCATCTAAGGCGCGCGCCCGCGCAATGATCGGCCGCGGCAAGTTTCCGGGAATCTCATGCCTGACGCTCAAGCACGGCTCATCCTGACCATCACCTGTCCCGACCGCGCCGGTATCGTCGCGGCCGTCACCGGGTTTCTCGCCGAGCATGGCGCCTTCATCGTCGAATCTGCGCAATTCGGCGATCCGGTCGAGCAACGATTCTTCCAACGCATCGTTTTTCACCCGAATGGTCAGCTTTCCAACCCGGCTCAGTTCGCCGATGCGTTCTCCCCCGTCGCCGCGCGGTTCGGCATGACGTGGGATCTGCATGACACGAAATCACGCGACCGCATCCTCATTGCCGTGTCGCGCTTCGGTCACTGCTTGAACGATCTGCTGCACCGCCATCGCACCGGAACGTTGCCCGCCGACATCGTCGGCGTCGTGTCGAATCACAAGGACATGCGCGCCATCGTCGAATGGCACGACATTCCCTACCACTATCTGCCGGTGGCGCCGGGAACCAAGGCGGTGCAAGAAGAGAAACTGCTGGACCTGGTCGATGAGCTCGACATCGATCTGCTCGTGCTGGCGCGTTACATGCAGATTCTGTCGAGCGAGGCCTGCGAGCGGCTCGCCGGCCGCTGCATCAATATCCATCATTCGTTCCTGCCGAGCTTCAAGGGCGCGCGTCCCTACCACCAGGCCCACGCGCGCGGTGTCAAGATCATCGGCGCGACGGCGCATTACGTCACGCCGAACCTCGACGAGGGGCCGATCATCGAGCAAGGGGTCGAGCGCGTCGATCACACGGCCGGTCCCGACGAGCTGGTCGCCATCGGGCGCGACATCGAATCCGTCGTGCTGGCGCGCGCCGTGCATTACCACACCGAACGTCGCGTGCTGATCAACGGCGCGAAGACCGTCGTATTCCGTTAGAGGCCGATGAGCGGAGCAACCGCCTCCCAAGAAAAACTACCCCTGATCGGTGCCGCGGTCGGACTTGGCGCGCCCGATCAGGGCTGCGCCGACGGCCCGGAAGCGCTCAGTGACGGCGGGCTGCTGCAGCGCCTGGCGCAGGCGGGGCTCGCCGCCGAATGGCTGAAGACCCTGAGCGCACCGCGCCGTGCCGAGGGTATCGACGCGGTGGCCCACGCCGCCGCGCTCGATGCCGCGCTGGCCGAGGAAACCGAGCGGCTGACCCGCGCCGGCCGGCATTTCGTGGCGCTCGGCGGCGATCATTCCGCCGCCATCGGACTGTGGAGCGGCGCGGCGCGCGCCATCAAGCCGCAGCGCTTCGGCCTGATCTGGGTCGATGCGCACATGGATTCCCACACCTTCGCCACCACGCCGAGCCAGATGATCCACGGCATGCCTGTGGCTTGCCTGCTCGGCCATGGCGACGAACGGCTGACCGGCCTGGCCGGCGGCGCGCCGGCGGTGGCGCCGGAGAATCTTTGCCTGATCGGCACGCGCAGTTGGGAAGACGGCGAGGCCACGCTGCTCGAGCGCCTCGGCGTGCGCGTCGTCAAGATGCCCGAGGTCGACAGCCGCGGCTTCGACGCGGTGTTCCAGGAGGCGCTTGCCATCGCGGCCAACGGCACGGGGCGTTTCGGTATCTCGATCGATATCGACGCCTTCGATCCGGGCGAGATCACCGGCACCGGCTTGCATGTGCCGGACGGCCTCTACAAGGACGATGTGGTCCATGCGCTGCGCCGGTTGCGCGGCCAGACCACCCTCGCCGGCATCGAGATCGCCGAATACAATCCGCACCACGACCACAACGGCGAGACCGCCAAGCTGATCAGCGACATGATCGTCGCGGCTTCGGGCCGCGTCTAACCAACCGATGTCCTTCGGACGCGCTCGATCGACAAGCGGCCGCCAACCGCCATCGCTTTAGACTTCCTGGGCCGCCTGTAGCGCCTGCGCTGCGGCGCGCCGTTCGCGGGCGAGCCGCGCCTCGCGGCGCATGATGTAAAAAGTGCTGGTCATGATGATGGCGGCGCCGGCCAGGCTCCATTCGTCAGGCAACTCGGCGAAGAACAGATAGCCGAACAGCCCGGCGAAGATCAGTCGCACATAGTCGAACGGCGCGACCGCGCTCGATTCGCCGGTCGAGAAGGCGAAGGTGAAGGCGGTCTGGCCGATCAGCCCGAGAAAGCCGATCAGCACCAGGAGCGGCCAGTCGCTCGCCAGCGGCGGCACCCAGACCGCGAGCGCGAACGGCAGCGCGATCAGGCTGCCGACCGTGGTGAACCAGAAGATGATGACGTAAGGCGAATCCTTGCCCGACAGGCGGCGGATGATGATGGCGAGCGCGCCCGTGAGCATCGCCGCGCCGATTGCGACGAAAGCCGCGGGCTCGATCGCTTCGGCGCCGGGACGGACCATCACCAGAACGCCGCCAAAGCCGACCAGGGTCGCCGTGGCGCGCCGCCAGCCCACCGCCTCGCGCAACAGGATGGCAGCGAAGACAGTGGCGAACAGCGGGCTCGAGAACAGGATGGCGGTGGCATCGGCCAGCGGCATGTGAGTGACGGCATAGAACACGCCGAACATGGAGGCGGTGCCGAATCCGGTGCGCAGCAGATGCATCCACGGATGCCGCGTCGCCACGCTGCGCCAGCCGCGCCACAGAACCAGGGGAATGAGAAAGGCCGCGCCGAACGCGCCGCGGAAGAACAGCAGCTCCGCCGCGGGCAGACGGGCGCCCATGGTCTTGACGATGCTGTTCATGGAAATCAGGACGAAACCGGCGAACACGAGCCACAGAGCGCCGCGCAGGTTGGGCGGGAGATGCGACCAGCGGCCATGCCAAGCCAGAAGAGAGGGAACCATTCAGGGGTCTACGCTGTTAAATTCGCACGCCGCGCCGAGAAACGGCCGACGCTCATCCATAGCAGACGCGAACGACGGCGCGCCGGGTGCGTTTGCCAAGTTTCGTTACCGGGGCGGCGAAACACGGTTTCGTGTGCGCCGTTGCAAGCCGACCCGACCGGCACAATCTCATCATGGACGGGGCGATGCAAGAGAAGGCGTGTCGGGGCGACGGCCGAATTCAATGGCTTAACCGCGAAATTCGCGGCCGGTCCTGTCACGTTTTCGCCGCTCGCCGGCGGTCCGGCAAGACCGCAAGCTCATCTTGAAATGGCTCGGCATTGGGGAATTCGCATGAAAAAGGTTCTTATCGGCCTCGGCATCCTGGTTCTCATCGTACTGGTCGTCGCCGTCGCGGCGCCGTTCTTCATTCCGGCCGAGACTTATAAGAATCAGATCGAGCAGCGCGCCGAGGCGGCGACGGGGCGCAAGCTGACCATCGCGGGCCCCGTCAAGATTTCCCTGCTGCCGAGCGTCGCGGTGGTCGCCAAGGACGTGCACTTCGCCAATCCGCCGGGCTATTCCGATCCCGACATGGCGACGCTCGCCGGCCTCGAGCTCAAGCTCAAGGTGCTGCCGCTGCTGTCCGGCGAAGTGGCGGTCGACAGTTTCGTGCTCGACAAGCCGGTCATTCGTCTCGAAACCGACAAGCAGGGCCGGCCCAATTGGCAGCTCGGCAAAGCGTCGGCGCAGAAGCCCGCCCAACAGCAAGACCCGGCCCAGGCGCCCTCTGAATCGGACGAAGGCGGCGGCCTCAACGAGCTGCGGCTCGACAATGTGCGACTCAATGACGGGCGCATCACCTATCGCGATCAGCAGACGGGCGCCAGCTACGCCGCCGAAGCGATCAACCTCAAGCTGGCGCTGCCCGACCTGGACAGCCCGTTCCGCGCCGACGGCGGCCTGACCTGGAACGGCAAGCCGGTGAAGCTGACTGTCGATCTCGCCGATCCGCGCGCCATGCTCGAGGGCAAGGGCAGCGATCTGGCGCTCGCCGTCAATGCCGATCTCGTGCGCTTCGACTTCAAGGGCAACGCCAGCAACGGCAATCCGGTCAAGGTCAATGGCGCGCTCGCTCTCGACGTGCCCAATGTGCGCAGCCTCGCCGCCTGGGTCGGCCAGCCGCTCACCGTGCCGGGCTCGGGCCTCGGGCCGTTCCAGCTCAAGGGCAAGCTCGCCGCGGCGGGGCCGAAGGTCAGCTTCACCGGCGCCGAACTGTCGCTCGACGCCATCCGCGCGCGCGGCGAGGTCAATCTCGATACCTCGGGCAAGGTGCCTTATGTGAAGGCCAAGCTCGACACCAACGTCCTGGACCTCAATTCCTATATGCCGCCGAGCAAGGCGCCGCCGAGCGCGGGCCGGTCCTCGTCGACGCCGGACGCCGCCGCGCCGACGCCGCGCACGAGCGAGGGCTGGAGCACCGAGCCGATCGATCTCAGCGCGCTGCGCGCGGCCAATGCCGATCTCGCGTTGAGCGTCGAAGGCCTGATCGTCCGCAAGATCAAGATTGGCCAGGGCCACCTCGGCGTGCAGCTCAAGGAGGGCAAGCTCGCCGCCGATCTCACCGACGTCGCGCTCTATCAGGGCAACGGCAAGGGCCGTGTGACCCTTGATGGCTCGGGCAAGGAGCCAGGTATCGGGCTTGACATGAACCTCGCCAATGTTCAGGCCGAGCCGCTGCTCAAGGACATGATGGACCTCGACCGGCTCACCGGCACCGGCACCGCGCAGGTCCAGGTCAGCGGCAGCGGCGCATCTCAGGCCGACCTGATGAAGGCCCTCAACGGCAAAGGCGCCGTGAAATTCGAGAACGGCGCCCTCAAGGGCGTCAATCTCGCGGCCATGGTGCGCAACGTTTCGACCGCCTTCCTCGACGCCCAGGCGGGCCGCGCGCAGCAGACCGATTTCTCCGAATTGTCGGGCACCTTCGTGATCGAAAAAGGGATTCTCAAGAACAACGACTTGATTCTTCAGGCACCCCTTCTGCGCCTGACCGGGGCTGGAACCGTCGAGCTGCCGCAGCGTTCGCTTCACTACAGGATTGAGCCGAAGGTCGCGGCGACCATCGAGGGTCAAGGCGGCCGTCAGGATGCCGGTGGTCTGGCGGTGCCGGTCATGATCGAGGGCTCGTGGGACAACTTGAGCTACAAGCCGGATCTGTCGGGGTTGCTCAAGGACCCCCAGGGCGCGGTGGAAGGATTACGCGGCATTCTCGGCGGCCAGGGCTCTCGGCAAGGCTCCGGCAGCGGTTCGAGTTCTGAATCCGGCGGCACTGGCCAACAGGCGCCGCCGAACCCCGTGGATCAGCTCCGCGGCCTGTTCGGCCGTTGACGCTGGTCCATAGTGACCCCTCATCCCCGGGGGTCTCCCTGCAGAAACTGGGGCGGACATATAGTCCGCCCCAATTTTGGGTGTGCTTCCTTGCGGCCTATTGCACGGCGAGAAACTTTGCCGCATTGGCGCGGGCCGTTTCGATCTGCGCCGCCGTCAGCACGCAGCCGTCCGATCGCGTCCCACCCATCAGACAACTGCTCGAGACAGGTGTCGTGCTTCAATCCGAGCAGATGGCCGAGCTCGTGAGACGCGGTTCGCGCCAGCGAGCCGATGAAGAGCGGTTCCCTTTCGGTCAGTTTCACCCGGCGCGGCGGATCGGAGCCGGGTCCAGTCCTTTTTAATCTACTTATAATCAATCGTTTACCGCCTGGTCGTTAGAGGCCAAACGATCCTTGACATATAGTTTATAATTATTCTAATTTAAAAGAGATGGCGCTCAAGCCCGCTCGGCCAAAAGACTTGATCCAGGTCATCAGCCGTCCCCGGCCAAACCGGCACACTGCCGCTTAAACCAGTCGCTCGCCCGCCAAGGAGAGACCACGATGGACAAAACCCCCGCCTCGCCAAAACCAAAACTGCCGTCGTCCCAATCACAGGATCAATCGTCGGCGCGCGTCACCCTGACCACCGCCAACGGCATTCCGGTCGGCGACAACCAGAACGCGCTCACCGCCGGTCCGCGCGGCCCGCTGCTGGTGCAGGATTGGCAGCTGTTCGAGAAGCATGCCCACTTCAACCGCGAACGTATCCCGGAGCGCGTCGTCCATGCCAAGGGTTCGGCTGCCTACGGAACCCTGACCATCACCCACGACCTCACGAAATATTCCAAGGCCAAGGTGTTTTCGCGGGTCGGCAAGAAGACAGACTTGCTGCTGCGCTTTTCCACTGTCGCCGGCGAAAGCGGCGCGGCGGATGCCGAGCGTGACGTGCGCGGCTTCGCGCTCAAGTTCTACACCGATGAAGGCAACTGGGACCTGATCGGCAACAACACGCCGGTGTTCTTCGTGCGCGACCCGTTCAAGTTCCCCGATTTCATCCATACCCAGAAGCGCGATCCCAAGACCAATCTGCGCAACCCGGTCGCCGTGTGGGATTTCTGGTCCTTGAGCCCCGAGGCGATACATCAGATCACTATCCTGTTCTCCGACCGCGGCATACCCAAGACTTACCGTCATCAGCACGGCTTCGGATCGCACACCTACAGCTTCATCAACGCCGAGAACGAGCGCTGCTGGGTCAAGTTCCACTTCAAGTCGATGCAGGGCATCGAGAACATGATGAACGACGAGTCGACGCGCGTCATCGGCGAGGATCGCGAGAGCCACCAGCGCGATCTGTTCAACGCCATCGAGCGCAAGGACTTCCCGCGCTGGCGCGCCTGCGTGCAGATCATGCCGGAAGCCGACGCCGACAAGACGCCCTACAACCCGTTCGACCTGACCAAGGTGTGGCCGCACAAGGACTACCCGCTGATCGAGTTCGGCACCCTCGAGCTCAACCGCAACCCGGAGAACTATTTCGCCGAGGTCGAGCAGGCCGCCTTCTCGCCCGCCAACGTGGTGCCGGGCATCAGCCATAGCCCCGACAAGATGCTGCAAGCCCGCGTCTTCTCCTATGCCGACGCGCACCGCTACCGTCTCGGCGTCAACTACGAGGCGCTGCCGGTCAACGCACCGAAATGCCCGGTGCACAACTACTACCGCAACGGAAAAATGCGCTTCGACGGCAACAGCGGCGGGTCGGTCAATTACGAGCCGAACAGCTTCGGCGGGCCGGTCGAGGATCCGAGCGTGAAGGAGCCGCCGCTGAAGATCTCCGGCGACGCCGCGCGCTACAACCACCGCGAGGGCAACGACGACTACACCCAGGCGGGCAACCTGTTCCGCCTGCTCACTCAGCCAGAGCGCGATCGGCTGATGGACAACATCGCCGGCTCCATGACGCCGGTGCCGAAGGAAATCCAGCAGCGCCAGGTCGCCCACTTCGCCAAGTGCGATCCGGCCTACGGCGCCGGCGTCGCCAGGCGGCTCGGCATCGAGACCCCCCTGGCCGCCGAGTAACACACGGCGACCAGTCTCGAAGCTCCCGGCGTCCCCCCACGCCGGGAGCTTTCGCGTTGCTCGACAGATCTACAAGAAGGCCACTACCCTTGGAAAAGGTCCGTCGAGCCGCTAGGCTCGATGCAAAGCAAAAACGCGCGTGCGCGCCACGGCAACCGCGAGGACGAGGGAGCAACGCATGATTCGGGGACGGCATGTCGCCGCAAAAGGGTTTCTGGCCGCATTGACCGCGGCGGTCGCGCTCGGCGCGCCGAGCGCATCGCGGGCGGATGCGGTCGCCGACTTCTACAAGGGCAAGACCGTCACCCTGCTGATCGGCGCCGCGCCCGGCGGCGGCTTCGACATCGGCGGCAGGCTGATGGCGCGCCACATGGGCAAATACATCCCCGGCGAACCCACCATCGTGCCGCAGAACATGCAGGGCGCCGGCGGCCTGCGCATGGCCAACTCGCTGGCCAACACCGCGCCCAAGGACGGCACCACCTTCGGCATCCATGTGCGCGGCATCATCCAGCAGCCGATGCTGGGCGACCCGGCGGCGAAATTCGATCCGCTCGCCCTGACCTGGATCGGCACCATGTCGTCGGCCAAGAACGACACCTACCTGCTGGTCATGCACAAGAATTCCGGCGTGAAAACCTACGAGGACATGCGCCGCAAGGATCGTCAGGTGTCGCTCGGCAGCGTCGGCGGCGTCTCGACCAATGTGATCTTCGCGCTCGTTTCGCCGGAGATCTTCGGCTTCAACACCCGGCTCATCAAGGGCTATGCCGGCTCGGCCGGCGTTATGCTCGCCGTGCAGCGCCACGAGGTCGACGGCAGCTTCATCGGCCTGTCCTCCCTCGTCGGCGCCCAGGCAGAGCTGCTCAAGTCGGGCGATCTCATCCCGGTTCTGCAGCTCGCCCGCGCCGAGCGTCATCCGCAATTCCCCGACGTGCCGATGGGGCGCGAACTGGTCAGCAAGCCCGACGATGCGCAACTGCTCGCCTTCATGGAATCCCTGTTCTTCGTGGCGCTGCCCTTCTCCGGCCCGCCCGGCATTCCGGCCGACCGCACGAAGGCGCTGCGCGAGGCCTTCATGAAAGCCAACGCCGACCCCGACTATCTCGCGGAGGCGGCCAAGCTCAACGTGGATGTGAGCCCGCTCGACGGCGAGGCGGTGACCAAGATCATCGCCGAGATGAAGGCGACCCCGGCAACCGTGATCGAGCGCTATAAGAAGATCCTCGGCGCCGCCGAGGACGAGAAGAAGTGAGGATCCGGTCACGCGGCTCCCGAAGGTAACGCGCGATGGCCGGCAGCACCGGCCGAGGAAAGATCTTGCCCCGCTATAAGATTTGCGCCGCGCTCATAGCGCGAGAAAGTTGTGTTGCCCGCCTCCGGACGGGGCTAGAGGTGAGAGGGGGAGAAGAACAATGACCTTGCACCCGCTCAATGCCCGCCTCGCCGGCTGGGCCGCGCCCGCCAGACGACGCTGGTCCGGCTTCAGCGGCAATGTGCGCGGCGCCATCCTGGTGACGCTCGGCGCGCTGCTGCTGACCGGCATGGCGATCCTGGTCAAATTCCTCGGCAAACGGCTCGACAGTTTCGAAATCCTGTTCTTCCGCTCCTTCATCGGCCTGCTCTTCATCCTGCCGCTCGCCTTCCAATACGGCTGGGGTATCTGCCGCACCAGGATCCCGATGATGCACATGACGCGCGGCGGCATCGGCATCCTCGGCAATTTTTGTCTGTTCTATTCTCTGACCCATCTGCTGCTGGCCGATGCCATGGCGCTGCAGTTCTCGCGGCCGCTGTTCATGATCGTGCTCGCCGTCCTGTTCCTGCACGAGGCGACGGGCTGGAAGCGCGGCATCGCCACGGTCGCCGGGTTCGCCGGCATCCTGATGATGACGCGGCCGTTCGGCGACGGGTTCGAGCCGGCGGTGCTGGTCGGCGCCGGCGGCGCGTTCTTCGGCGCGCTGGTGGTGGTCGCCATCAAGCAGTTGTCGAGGACCGAAACGACGAAGGTCATCATGTTCTACTACGCGTTCTGGGGGGCGATCTTCTCGTTCATCCCCGCCGTGCTGGTATGGCAGACGCCGACCTGGCACGAGTTGTGGCTGCTCGTCCTCGTCGGCTTCCTCGGCATCGCCGGCCAGAGCCTGATCACCCACGGCGTCACCCTGGCCGAGACCACCGTGGTGCTGCCGTTCGATTACCTGCGCATCGTCTACGCGGCGCTGTTCGGCTGGCTGCTGTTCAGCGAGGTGCCGGGGCCGTGGAGCGTCGCCGGCGCCCTGGTCATCGTCGTCAGCACGCTCTACATCCTGATGCTCGAAGCCAGGAAGAAGTCCGCCAAGCGGCAACAGGCTTAACCAGGCCCCCGCTCCTTTTTTCGCCACAGCGGCCTCGCCTGTCCTAATAATTACACAGCCCGATCTTTCGCTGTGGCGCAGGCCTTGCATTGCTCAACGCACCTTGTCGAGCCTGTGGGGTGCCCGCGTCATGGACGTATCGACCAAGCTTCAACTCAGCAAGGCGCTGCGCAGCGAAGCCAAGCTCGTGCTCGCGACCATGTCGCAATCGGACCGCGCCGTTCTTGTCGAGCAACGGCCCGGCGCGCCGCAGCGCCCGATTCTCGACGAGGAAGCGGATAGATTGGTGCAACTCGGCTTGGCGGTGCGCACATCCTACGGCGTCGATCTGACGATGCTCGGCCGCGTCGCCGCGCGGGTGGCTTACGAATCCCGCGCAAATGGCGCGGGCTTGGGCGTTCGCCGCGCGTGAGCGGCGCGAGATTAGGCACGAGACGAGTGATGGACCACAAGAACGCTCGGTCCGGCCGCCATCGCGGTAGGCCGATCCGATGATCGATGATCCGAAGCGCTCACCCGCGCGGCATGCCGCTCTTGATCGCCTTCCGCAACTGGCTGTGGAATTCCTGCGTATCCTGGTGGCCATGCACGTCGATGCCGTGCTGAATCGCCGCTTCGAGAAGCTCGTCCTCGTCGTCGGCGGAGATCGCCACGGTGCAGTTGTTCACGCTGGGATAGTCCCGGCAGTCGATATACCGCCTCGCCATCGTCCCCTCCTGTCGCTCGGGGTTGCGCGCTTCCGGCGGGGCGTGTGTTCGGTTTCTATGCTCCGCCGCCTCGCTGACTGACGCACCAATTATAGCGGATCGGCGCACAACGGGCAGCGGCGAAGAACGCGACTGGGCCGGCGATTTACGCTCTCACAACACCTTCCACAGCCCGTCGACCAGAAGGCCGAGCGCGGACACCAGGAGGAAGCCGGTCAGAATGGCATGGTAGCGCTTGGGCGAGAGGTCGCGGGTGTAGTGGGTGCCGATCAGCACGCCGGCATAGATCACCGGCAGCATGAGGACGGCCTCGGTGAACAGCTTGAGCGTGACCATGCCGGCGGCGAAGGTCAGCGCGAAGCGCCAGCACAGCACCAGGGTGCCGAGCGTGATGGTGGTGTCGCGCAGGGTGAAGTGGTCGCGGCAGGCATGCTTGAGATAGACCACGATGGCGATCATGCCGCCGGCGCCGGCCAGCCCGTTGATGATGCCCGACGCGGAGGCCAGCGTGACGGCGATCCACGGCGCGCGGATATCCACATGGCGCACCGCCCGATCGAGCAGCTTCAAGGAATCGATCGCCACCACGCCGGTCATCACCAGGCCGAGGATGGCGGTCAGCCAATCGCCGCTGATCCGGATGAAGATCCACGCGCCGACCGCGGTGCTGATCGACATGGCGATGAGCACCGGCGTGGCGACCGGCCAGTCGGTGCGGCGCAGGCTGCGGGGCAGCAATTGCAATTGCGGGATGGTGGCCGCGATCACGGCGAGCAGCACCGCATGGTGCGGCGGCAGCAGATAGGAGCTGAAGGTGACCGACGGTGCCAGCGCGCCGAACCCGATCGCGCCACGCGCCATGAAGCAGATGAAATAGATGGCGGCGATGGCGGCGACCGCCCAGGGCGAGACGCCGGCGAACGGCTCGCCTAGGGTGAGATAGAGGGAATCGAACATTCAGGCTGGCGGCCGCAAAGGTCTTGATTGTGTCGACGGCCCGGCGAATGACCGTCGTTGCCCGCATTGATAGACCGGCGGCCCGGCGAATTGAAGAACGAACTCGCGACACGGCGCCGAAGGCACGACGCCAATGATCGGATCGCGCGATCCGGCAAGCCGGCGTTATGACCCGAACACGCTGGTGATGGCCGACCAAAACCCCGGCTTTCCCGCAATTGCGGCGCCGAGGCGGACGCAGGCGATCACGATGATTGCGCCGGGAATGATCGGCGCCAGAACGGCCGCGTAGACCAGCCAACACGGCGGAGCCGCGTCCTTGGCGCCGGAGGATCGTGCGATCTGGAGGGCGGCTGCCGCGAGCGTCGCCACCAACGCCGTGATCGCCGTCCAGGCGAGAACAGGGCCGAGCAACGGACCCGGCGCTGCCGCGGTCTTGTCGACGGCGCCGAAAACGGCGGCGATCACCCCGAGGCAGAAGGTCAAAAGCCCGACGAGAAACAGCAACGGCGGATTATACGCTTTCGAATCGCGCACGGTGACCTCCTCTGTGTGGGTCATGGGGCACCTCCCCGCCTCGTTGTCGGCATTGGAGCTCGTGCTTACTTGTCCAACGGGCTCCGACGCACCTGGAACTTGATCGCCTTCGGGCGCTCGCCCTTGCCGCCTTCCATATGGAAGGGCGCGCGCGAGCCGATGGTGGTCCACAGGCCGCGGCCTTTCCAGCCGGCGTTCGGGTCGTCGATGCGGCCGTCGAGTCCCTTGGCGTAGAAGCCCATGGGATAGGCGACGCGCAGGGTGACGAACTTGCCGTCGACCAGCGCCAGCATGCCTTCGTTGGCATTGCCCGTGGTCACCGGCACGTTCTCGGCGAGTGCCGTCTCCGGCGGGTTGCTGCCCGGCGCCAAGCGGTTCCGGAGTCGAACCTTCGGTGCGAGTTTTTACCGCCCGGCGGGCAAAGTCCATTCACGAATGCGGGCTCGGATCACGGTTTGCCTCCGCCAATCGGCGAAAAAGCGCGGTCAGCCCGACCTGGCGATGCCGAGGTCGCAAAGCGCGCGGCCCGCCGGTGCGGCCGGCGGCGTCGGGTGGCTGACAAACGAAAACGGCGCCCCGAGGGACGCCGTTTCGTTACGCATCGAAGACGCGGACTGGTACGTCTTACGCTTTCTTCAGGCGGCGGCGGATTGCGCCGAGGCCCAGCAGACCCGCGCCGAACAGGGCCAGGGTCGCCGGTTCCGGTACTTGCTCCGGCTGCTGCACCTGTTCGATGGAAATGACCAGCGATTCTGTAGAGAAATTACCCTGCACGGGCGGCGCGTCGGTCGCAACCGTATCCTCTGCAACATCCTTGCATATGATCGAGGAATTGATCGGCGGCGAACAAAGACTGTCACCGCCAATAAGAACGTCGATGGAATTCGGAGGATTGTTCGGATTGTCGTAGACCACGACGAGATCTTCATCCTCTGGCGCGTCGGCCGGGAAGACCGGATCCGAGCCACCATCAACGGCCGTCTGGACCTCGGCCGTGACATCGGCGCGGACATAGGGCGGCGGATTGCTGCCGCCGAGCGCGCCGAACGTGACCGGAGAACCGTTGAACGACCCGGTCGAGCCGGCACTGGCGCCCTTCTTGTAGAGATAGGCAGCGACCACGTGAGAGCCAACCGGCACATGGGCCGTCAAGGCTCCATTCCCCTTCGGGCCAAAACCCTCGGTGGAGAGATCGACGTTACCGCTGAAGGTCTGGAACGCCAGCATCGCCGCGTGAGAGGGCGTCGCGACGCCCAGGGCCACGACAAGGCCTATACCCGCCAAAAATGAAGTCCGCTGTAATCCCATAACGCCACTCCTGACCATTTCCACGACTCGACAAGGCGACACGGCTACCCATTCTAAAGCGAATTTCGTGCCATATCAGAGGAATCCCGCCGGAACAGTGACTTAGCAGCCTTTCACCATCTCCGCGCGAGGCGGAGTGACAAGTGGACCGACGATTTGGCGCGTTTCGGTCCGAAAACGTCGCCTGTACGGTGGAAAACTGTCATGCGCCCCGACATACGTAGGACTACGCAGGGATTCCGCCCAGTAAGGCGCAAGGCAGTCTCCCGCACCAACGAAAAGCGGCACCCGTGAGTGATAGCTTTGCCGCCCATGGCATCGGGCCGCTAGGGTCCCGCGATCCCATCCTAAAATGTTGCCCTGGCCGCCAAACGAGGCAGCTAGCGTTAAGCCGTTGTTTATAAACGTCAATGGTCCATCGTGAAGGACCTAAGGTCTGACACCGTAACGAAGACTGACACCGTAACGAAGACCGACACCGCACAAGGAAACCGACAGGAGACGGATCGGTCTAGGCTCGTTTCGTTCGCGCACGGGGCCGAAAATACGCCAACCCGTGCTGCTTTTGTCCCGCGTTCGAACGGCTTTCAGCGGCTTTGCGGAGATCGCACCGAGGCCGAGTCGGAAGCTTTCGACCCGGCTGTGCCGCGCTGCCTTGCCTTGCGCTCAGGTTCGCCTGGGTTCAGGCGGCGCTCGCGCTATGCAGTACCCGCGACGCCGGCAGACGGACAGTGACGATGGTGCCCCTGCCATAGCGGCTGGCGATCGACAGCGTGCCGCCATGCAGCTCGACGAGGGAGCGCGTGACGGCGAGGCCGATACCGGTGCCGCCGGCGATCCGCGCGGTGCGGACATGGGCCTGGAAGAACGGCTTGCCCACCTGGGCGAGCTTGTCGTCGGGAATCCCGATACCGCGGTCCTCGACCGCGATCGCCAGTGCTTCAGGATCGGCGGTGGCGCGAACCGTAATGACACCGGCCACATGAGAGAACTTGATCGCGTTGCTGAGCAGGTTCAGCAGTATCTGATGCAGCGACTTTTCGTCCGCTCGCACGACCAACGCCGGATTCGGCATATCCACCTCGATGCGTTGCTCCTTGCGGGCAGCCGCCGGTTGCACCGTGCGCACCGCGCGCTCGATCACAGCGCTGAGCTGGAGCGTTTCCTCGCGCAGCTCATAGCGGCCCGCCTCGATCTTCGACACGTCGAGCAACCCGTCGATCAGCGCCAGCAGATGGGTGCCGCTGTCATGGATGTCGCCGGCATACTCGGCATAACGGGGGTTCGCCACGGGCCCGAGCCGCTCGTCACGGATCATCTCCGAAAAGCCGAGCACGGCGTTCAGCGGTGTGCGCAGCTCGTGGCTCATGCTGGCGAGGAAGACCGATTTGGCGCGGCTCGCTTCCTCGGCCCGCTCCAGGGCGCCGCGCAGATCGTTCTCGATGCGCTTGCGCTCGGTGATGTCCTGGACGACGCCGAAGATCGACACCACGGCGCCGTGGGCGTCGTATTCGCAGCGGCCGTCGACCCAGACCGTGTGGTAGTCGCCGGGCGCGTTGCTCAGGCGGTATTCCAGCTCCTGGGCGCGATGCTCCTGCAGCAGCACGCGCAGCGCCTCGCGCACCGCCGCGTGATCGCCCGGGTGCAGGATGTCGAACAGCGCGTCCAGGCGAAGACGCGGATTGTCGGGCGACAGGCCGTAGAGCGGGCAGACATCCTCGGACAGCAGGTAGTAATCGGTGCCGAGAGTCCAGCGCCAGTGGCCGACTTTCGCCATGCGCTGGGCCGAGCGCAGGATGTCTTCCTTGCGGCGCAGCGTCTGCTGCTGCTGCCATCCCCACGCCAAGGTCAGGGCAAGAAAGCCGGCGAGAGGAATCGCGACGATCAGCGCCGTGATGGCGATCATCGCGGCGAGAACGGGCATGCCGGCCCACACGATGATCTCCCACACGCCGAGGCCGATCGGGACGGCCAAAACGATGGCGGCGGCCGTGATGATCGCCGTGACGGCGCCCGCGCTCATGGCGGCGCAGCGACGGATCAGCCGTTGCAGCAGCGGCGTGGCGGCAGTCATCGACGGACAGGGAGGTGCGACATCCCCCAAGTTATATTAACGCGGGATTAAGAAAGACTTACCGGGCACCGCTGGTGGCCGACAGCGCCTTGAAAGCTATGGGAATTGCGCAAAGTGGCGTCCCAAGGGGGACAAAAGCGGGCACTGGTGTTTGGTCGTGGCAGTTAAGCGACAGAAGAGGTCTGCTTGGTCCGTTTAATCGCCAAATACGTCAGCCGTGGAGGGCTCCAACCAAGTTCCTAATACGGCCTTCATTGGCGACGAGCCATGCAAGCCGTTTTTCGTAAACGCCTGAATCATCGAAGAAAAGCGCTTCCCATTCAGTTTCACCATCGAGACGCCCATAGCTGCGGCTGGTGAAATCCCCAAACTCTGACTCATCGTCTCGATTGCTCTCTTGCAGTATCGCTTCTTCGCATTCGCGCTCGTCTCGTTCACACAAAGCATAAAGCTTATCAAGTGCAGCACTTTGCTCGAGCGCACCGATCAACTGATAGCCTTCCTTTGCGATCTCGATCAGGCGACGCCACTGGCCAAAGCAGTTCCATAAGAGCTGCGCCCAGCCGCCATTGCCAATGTTGTATTCAATCGCGTCGAAAGCGGAGATCATCTTGATCTCGATTGGCGTATTGCCGAAGCAGTCGAACCCTGGATCGTGCCACCCAGGCCCATCTGGGTAGAATTTCCCCAACCAGTCGTAGATTAGATCCTGGATTTGATCGCCGTTCATATCCCCTCGTTCCGAGACAATTGGCAGAGCCACGAAGATGGTAGTCACACGGAATAGCAAATCGCAGTGGATTGCCCAGCTTTGTTTCTGAGCCATCGCGCATGTTATTGATGGGAGAGTGGCGTCCCCGGCGGGATTCGAACCCACGGCCCCAGGATTAGGAATCCTGTGCTCTATCCTGCTGAGCTACGGGGACTGGCGGCGAAGATACCCGGCCCCGCCATCCCCGGCAACCGGGGAGGCAGCGCCGATAGCGCCGCAAGGCCCCGACGTCAGCGCAGCGGTAGTGAGTAGGTGAAATCGAGCACCTCGACGCCCGGGTTGCCGTCGCCGAGCCCGGCGTTCGACAGATGATAGAACCGCAGGCCAAGGCGCGAACGGTTGTCGAAGCGATAGGCGATGGTGATCGCGGAGCGGAATTCGAGGGTGTGGCCGATATCCTTGCCGTCGCCTTCGCTATAGGCGCCGACGGCGATGCTCGGCGTCAGCACCCAGCGGTTGCCGAAGAAGAAATCGGTGCCGAAGCCGGCGTAGCCGTAAACGCTGGCCTCGGTGGTCGCCATGGCGCCGACCATCGGCTGGAAGATCCACAGCCGCTTGTTCGACATCCATTCGATACCGCCGGCCAGGGCCTGGTCATCGTTATGGACAACGTCGAAATATCCGACACTGAGGGTCAGGAAGCTGGGGTCCTGCGCGGCGGCGGCGCGTGGCGCAAGGCCGCCGATTCCACCGAACGCAACGACAACGACCGCGGCGCCTGCGAGCAAACCCTCGCGCACCTCCGAAAGACCGACGCGCAAATGGACCCCCTTTTTATCCCGTGCCGGCGCGGCCATCCCCTCGCGGCCTTGGTTTCCGGCACAGCAGCTTCATTTTACCGATCCGCGGGTGTTTGGGAAGCCCGTCGGCGGCGGCCGAACCCGCCTTCAGCCCGACAGGCGCTTGAATTTTTCCGTGGCGGCGACCAGGCCGCGGCGGATGCCGGGTTCGCTCGCGGCATGGCCGGCATCGGGCACGACGACGTAGTCGATCCCGCCGTGGGCGCCCCAGCTATGGGAATGAGGCCAGGCGCGGACCAGATCGTCGGCCGTGCGGATCGGGCAGACGATGTCATAACGGCCCTGCACCACCACGGCCGGAACGGTTGCCAACCGATGCACATTGCCGAGCAGCGCGTTCTCCGGCAGGAAGATGTCGTTGACGAAATAGTGCGCTTCGATGCGGGCGAGGCCGAGGGCCATGCGGTCGCGGCCGAAGGCGGCCACGGTTTCCGGCGACGGCAACAGGGTCGAGCAGGCGCCCTCGTAGGTGCTCCAGGCGCGCGCCGCCGGCATGTGGATGGCCGGGTCGGGGTCGATCAGGCGGCGATGATAGTTGCGCAACAGGTCGCCGCGCTCGTCCTCCGGCAGATGACCGGTGAACTTGCGCCAGGCTTCCGGAAAGATCGTGCGCATCTCATAGAGGAACCAGTCGATCTCCCACTGGCGGCAGAGGAAGATGCCGCGCAGCACGAGCCCGATGCAGCGCTCCGGATGGGCCTCGCCGTAGGCGATGGCCAGGGTCGAGCCCCACGAGCCGCCGAACACCAGCCAGCGCTCGACGCCGAGATGCGCGCGCAGCGTTTCCATGTCGGCGATCAGATGCGGCGTGGTGTTGTCCGTCAGCTCGCCGAGCGGTTCCGAGCGTCCGGCGCCGCGCTGATCGAACACGATGATGCGGTAGTGCGCCGGGTCGAAATAGCGCCGGTGGTCGGCGGTGGCGCCGGCGCCCGGCCCGCCATGCAGGAACACCGCCGGCACCCCTTTGGGGTTGCCGGATTGCTCCCAATACATCCGATGGATCGGGTCGAGCTGCAGATAGCCGGATTGGTAGGGTTCGATGGACGGGAAATAATCGACTGCCATGGCCGCATCATACGGGGGCCGGACTTGAGCGCAAGATGGCGCCCGACTGCGTCCATGGGAAGCGCGGCCGTTGGTGCGGTCGCCCGCAGTCTTCTATACTTCGCCCATGATGATGCGGCGGCCAGCCCTGCTTTTTCTATTGGCCATGGTCCTCGTGGCGCCGACCAGGGCGGCGGCCTTCCCATTGGCCGGCGAGGCGACGGGCCGCGTGGTCGAGGTCGTCGACGGCGATACGGTCAAACTGGACCATGGACGGGAGGTGCGTCTGGTCGGCATCCAGGCGCCGAAGCTGCCGCTCGGCCGGCGCGGTTTCGCCGAATGGCCGCTCGCCGGCAAGGCCAAGGCCCAGCTCGAATCCTTGTTCCTCGGCAAACCGGTCACGCTGCACTTCGGCGGCGCGCGGGAGGATCGTCACGGCCGCCTGCTCGCCCATCTCACGAGCGAAGACGGAACCTTGTGGGCCCAGGGCGAAATGCTCAAAGCCGGCCTCGCCCGCGTCTACACCTTCGCCGACAACCGCGCCGTGGCGGCCGACATGCTGGCCCTGGAACGGGAGGCGCGGGCAGCCCGGCGCGGGGTCTGGCGCGACCCTTATTACCGAATCCGCGAGCCCGAGGAAACTCGGCGCGACCTTGAGACGTTTCAGATCGTCGAAGGACGTGTCCTGCAGGCGGCCATGACGCGTGATCGGGCCTATCTCAACTTCGGGCGGGATTACCGCACCGACTTCACCGTGGCGATTGCGCGGCGCGATCTCAAGCTCTTCGGGCGCGCCTTCGATCCCAAGGTGCTCGAAGGAAAAACCATACGCGTGCGAGGCTGGGTCAAATCCCTCAATGGTCCGATGATCGAAGCAACCCATCCCGAACAGATCGAGGTACCGACTCCATGACTACTCCCTTGGCTCCCGAGACGAAACCTGCCGGCCGGCGTCTGCGCCGCATGCTGGCGGCCGCGCTGATGGCCGTGACGGCGCCCTGGCTCGCCGCGTGCGAGACCAATCCCGCGACCGGCGAGCGCATGATCTCGCTGATGTCGCCCGAGCAAGAGCAGAAGATCGGCGCGGCCGAGAGCCCCAAAGCCGTGCAGGAATTCGGCGGCCTCTATAAGGATCCGGAGCTGACACGCTACATCGACAGCATCGGCCAGTTGCTGGCGCGCACCACAGAGACGCCCAATCAGAAATTCACCTTCGTGGTGATCGATTCCGACGTCGTCAATGCCTTCGCCCTGCCCGGCGGCTATGTCCATGTGACGCGCGGGCTGCTGGCACTGGCCAACAACGAAGCCGAAGCCGCCGGCGTCATCGCCCACGAAACCGGTCACGTGGTGGCACGCCACGCCGCGCAGCGCACAACCCAGGCAACGGGCGCAAGCATCCTTGCCGCCGCCGTCGGCCTCGTGCTCGGCAGCGACATCGCGGCCCAGGCCGGCCAGGGGTTGGCCGGTGCTTACGTCGCGCACTATTCGCGCGAGCAGGAGTTCGAGGCTGACAGCCTGGGCGTGCGCTATCTGCGCCGTGCCGGATTCGATCCTGAGGCCATGGCCGATTTTCTCGCCAGCCTCGAGGCAAATTCCGAGCTCGAGAGCAAGGTCGCGGGCGTGAAAGACGACGGTTTCGACATCATGGCGAGCCACCCGCGCACGCCCGACCGCGTGCGCGCGGCAATCCAGGAAGCGGGCGCCGGCGGGCCAGTCAAGGACCCGATCGAGGGCCGGGATGTGTATCTGCGTAAGATCGACGGCATGATCTACGGCGACTCGCCGAACAACGGATTCGTACGCGGCAATCGCTTCGCCCATCCCGCTTTGAGATTCGGCTTCGAGGTGCCGCAGAATTTCAAGCTGATCAACCAGCCCGACCAAGTCGTCGCCAAGGGCCCCCAGGGTTCGGCGATGCTGTTCAGCCAGGCCCAGGTCAATGCCGCGCCGGCCGACTACCTGCGCAAGATCAGCGTCGGCGGCGCGGCGCTCGGCAATATCCAGCCCCTGACGGTGAATGGGATGGAAGCGGCAACCGGCGCGCTGCGCGGCAACACCCAGCAAGGTCCCGTCGACCTTCGCATCGTCGCGATCCGCTTCGATTCGAATTCGCTCTACCAGTTCATCTTCCTGGCACCGTCCCAGGTGGCGAGCCAGTTGAACGATGCGTTCAAGCGCACCGTCAACAGCTTCCACCGCCTGTCGCCTCAGGAGATCGCATCGTTCAAGCCGCTGCGCATTCAGGTTGTGCAGGTGCGGCCGGGCGACACGGTGCAGTCGCTCGCCGCGCGCACGGCGTTCCCCGACTACAAGCTCGAGCGCTTCATGGTAATGAACGGGTTGAAGCAGGGCGAGGCGTTACGCCCCGGGCAATTGATCAAGCTCGTCGTCGAGGGGGATGCCGTGAAGCAGTCGTCTCAGATACTCGACCGCCTGATCGTAGATGCCGGGTGAATTCGATTCACGGGGACCCGCGACATTGATCACCACACCTTTTTTGAAGTGAGCAAGCCAGGCCAGCGCGTCGCCCGGATCGGGTTCGCGCGTCAGGTCCACCGTCAGTATCGGCTTGCCCAGATCCGCCGCGAGATTGATCGTGTGGCGCGTGCCGGAATCGAGGGTATGGGCATAGAGCACCAACACGCCATCGGCGTCTTCCACGTTGCGCCGGGTGCGCTCGCTGTATTCCGCGTCGGCGGTCTCGACCAGCGGATAGTGATCGGGAATGGGCCCGTTCTCGGCGATGCGGCCTTTCGGACACCAGCCGCCGCACGGAATGCCATAGGCGAGCGCCACGTCGAGCGCCGCGCGGTCGACGCCGGTCTGGCCGCCCGTGATGACCTTGCGCAGAAACCAGCGTGTCGCGTCGTCAGGCTGTTCCATCAGATTACCTCGCCGTCCGGCTGATAGCAGCTCTGCGGATCTTCGATGACCAGGATCCAGATGTCCGGATCGAACTCCGCCTGACGCGTGAGATAGGCGTCGGCATCCGTCTCGCTGACCGGCCCATCGCCGGTGGCACGCACCCACACGCGGCGTCCGTCCTTGTCGTAGCCGCGCGCCAGCACGACGAACTTCCCGCCGCCGCGGTCGAGCTTGATCAGGATGGCGCCGGCATCGGGATCGCCGCGGCGCGCGACGATGAAGGGGATCGTGGCGCGATCACACAGACGCAGCTGGGCCTGCACCCAGATACCGCTCCGCAGCCGCGCTTCATCGAAGCTCATCGGCCGGCCTGATGCAGCGCAAACCGGCGCGCGGATTCGATCACGTGCAATTCACTCATCGACGGGCCCTCGCACCCGGGCGATTGAAATTCCAGCCAACCCAGGCACTATAGCCCGATGAGCGGCGTCTCCCAATCGGCAAAACCCCGCATTGAAACCGCCGGCGCGTGCGCCGGGCTAGCCCTGCTGATGACGCTCGCGCTCGGTATCGCGGCCAGTTCCCTCGGCGCGGAGGGCCACATGGTGCGGCTGGCGGGCGGCACCTTCATCATGGGCAGCGACCGTGGCCTGGCCGACGAACGGCCGCCGCACGGCGTGACGCTGACGCCGTTCTGGATCGACCGGCGGCCGGTGACGAACGCCGAATTCGCAGCCTTCCTGGAGCGCATCGGGGATACCAAGAACGACCGCGGCCAGAACCTGTACGACTGGGATGACGGCGACGCGCGTGTTCACAAGGTGGCGGGGCAATGGCGCGCCGATGCCGGATTCGAAAATCATCCGGTGATCGAAGCGAGCTGGTACGGCGCGCGCGATTTTTGCGCCGGCCATGGCAAGCGTCTGCCGAGCGAAGCCGAATGGGAATTCGCCGCGCGCGGCAGCGAAGGACGCACCTATCCGTGGGGCGAAGCGCCGCCCAACCCGTCACGGGCGCGCTATGGTGTCGGCTACGGCCAGACAGTCCCGGCAGGATCGCTGGCCGCAGGCGCGACACCCGACGGCGTGCTCGACCTGGCCGGCAATGTCCATCAATGGACCGCGAGCGTCGCTGCGTCCTATCCCTACCGCGCGGATGACGGCCGCGAAGACCCGGACCGTTTCGCAGATCGGGTGACGCGCGGTGGCGCCGCCGATACGCGGGCCGAAACTTTGCGCAGCACATGGCGCGGCGCCAGCGTATCGCGCGGATCGCGCGGGGGACATCACAACATCGGGTTTCGCTGCGCCAAGGACGCGGAGTAAGGGCCGCAAGGCCTCAGAGTCACGAGCGGCCCGGCGTTTGCCGCGCCAAGGCGCCGTTACACCTCGATCACGTCGACCATCTGGCCGCGCGCATCGAAGCAGGCGGCGCCCAACTTGCCGCCGAATCCGGCGCCGCCGTCGACCGTGGTGGTGTAGCGCCCCGAGGTGATGGTGCCGGCGATGGTCTTGCCCGCGCGTTCGCGGGCGAAGCCGCGCACCACGCGCGCATAGCCGTCGTAGGGCGTCGAGACCGGCGATTCCAACATGGCGAAGCCGGCGCTGCCCCACCACAGGCTGTCGATCTGCGCCGCCAGCGGCAGACTCGGATCGACGCCGGCGCTGACGAACAGCAGCTTGCCGTCGTCGGTGAAGGCAGCGCGCATCAGCGCTGCCATGAGATCGGCGTGCCCCGGCGAGGCGTTCATTGCCTGGCGCAGCTTCTGGGTCCACTTGGTGATGGCGATGGCGCCCTGCCGTGCGACCGCGAGACCTTCCTCGGCGTGGCCGCCGTAGGCCGCGAGCGTGGCGCCGACGCCCTGAGTCAATGTCCATTTGAGAACGTCGGCCGGGCTGGTGGCGAACTGCAACTGCAGCAGCTTCTGCCACATCTCTTCCTGGCAGCCGCGCAGGAACACCACGTCGGCTGCGAACATGCGGGGCTGGGCAATGACCCAGCGGCGAAAATCGATCAGTTGATCGAGGGTGGCGCGCACGTCGGTGCCGCGCCCGAGATAATTCCCGAGATAGACGACGCGGTCGCCCTGTTTCAGCCGTTGGGCAAGCAAGTCGTGCAGACCCGACAAACGGTCCGCTTCGCCATGAATGGAAGCAACAGCCCAGATGCGGCGCGAGCGCCGCAGGGTCGCAAAGACGGTTGGCTCAGCCATCGATCCTCGAGGCACGCGCGGGGATGAGCGCGATGATCGTCCCCGCCGCCAAGAACATCCGGACGGCTGGGCTCACGCCGCCTTTAGCATATCTTCCAATTTCTGGGTAGCCGCGTCGCGGTCGATCTTCTCCACGGCGGCGAGCTCGCGCGCGAGACGATCGAGCGCCGCTTCGTAGATCTGCCGTTCGCTGTAGGATTGATCGGGCTGGCCGGCATTGCGGTGCAGGTCGCGCAGCACTTCCGCGATCGAGACCGGATCGCCGGAATTGATCTTGGCTTCGTATTCCTGCGCGCGGCGGCTCCACATGGCGCGGCTGGTGCGCGAGCGGCCCTTCAGGGTGGTCAGCGCGATGTCCATCTGCTGGTTGGACGACAGCTTGCGCAGGCCGGAAGCCTTGGCCTTCTCGATCGGCACCCGCAGGGTCATCTTCTCTTTGTCGAAACGAATGACGATCAGGCGCAGCTCGAGGCCGGCGATAGTCTGCGTTTCGATGGCATCGACGCGGCCCACGCCATGGGTCGGATAGACAACGTAATCGCCAGTGGAAAAATCGATTTTGATGGGCTCAGGCTTTTTGACCAACTCGGGCTTCTTTACTGACTCGGGTTTTTTGACTAGCTCGGGCTTCTTCGGCTCAGGACCCTTGGACTGGGGCTTGTGCGCCGGCTCGGCCTTGTGCGCGACTTTCGCTTCGGGCGCCGCCTTGCGGGCGTGCTCGGCTTTTTTCGGCGGCTCGGCTTTCTTGGCGATCGGCTCGGCAACCGGCGCTTTGCCGGCCGGCTTTTTGGCCGGGACGGACTTTTTAGCCGCCTTGGCGGCAGGTGCCTTGCTCTTGGCCGGGCCAGGCTTGCGGGTCGATTTCTTCGCGGCCGCCGCGAGCTTCTTGTGGCCAGCAGCGGTGGTTTTCTTCACGGCGGCGATAGCCTTTTTCACGACCGCGACGGCTTTCTTCGCGGGGGCCTTCTTCGCCTTGGTAACGCGCTTCACGGCTAACTCCTTCCAACAAAACGGAAATCCAGCGGCGGTGACGGGCTTCTCCACCCCACGACAAACCGCAGACACGCCTTGTGTTCGAAGAAATACTCTCGACCGGTCACACCCCGGCCAGGACAAAGATTAGATAGATTGTCTTCTAATCTTTGGACGCAACATTGTAATACAAATTGACATAAATAAACAGGGGGTTGGCAACACGGTTGCGTGTTCCATCCGCCCAGGCTCCTGAAAAGCCTCGGTAAATCAGTCTCGCGAAAAATTCATGCCTGACCCGCCCGGAGCTTGGGCAGGACCGTCGTCAGCCTTCGCCGGGCTTCGGGCTGAAGTGCTCGGCGAGTTTGTTCTCGACGTTTTTCCACTCGTCGGCATCGGGCGGAGCCGGCTTCTTGCGCGTCAGGTTCGGCCACTGGGCGGCATATTCCCGATTGAGATCGACCCACTTGTCCAGACCCGCTTCGCTGTCGGGCACAATCGCCTCGACAGGGCATTCCGGCTCACAGACGCCGCAATCGATGCATTCCTCGGGATTGATGACGAGCATATTCTCGCCCTCGTAGAAGCAGTCCACGGGGCAGACCTCGACACAGTCCGTATATTTGCATTTGATGCAGGCTTCGGTGACGACGTAGGTCATGAGGAGGTTCCAAACACGGGTGATGAGCGACTGCCTATCACAGCAAATCTCAGGCTGCAACAAGGCGGTGCCGTCTATCACACTAAAAATGTGCGCGACGGAATCATTATACAAGTCCGAGCGTGGAAATGCGCGGCGCGTCAGTCCTCGCCCCTCAAGCGCAGCAGAGCGCGGCGATCCGCCTTGGTCGGCCGGCCGCTGCCCGGCTCCCGTTCGCCAACGGAAATCCGCGGATCGCTCGCCTCGCGCGGGGGCGGCGGCGCGAGATCCTCGTAGAATTCCCGCGCCAGCGGCGCCGACACGCGCCGCTCGTTGAGCGCCAGCACGCGGATCACCCGCACATGGGCGCCCTGGGTGAAGGTCAACACGTCGCCGACGCGCAGCTGGTAATGCGCCTTGCGCACCGGCTGGCCGGCGATGCGCACCCCGGTGGTCTCGCAGAATTCGCTGGCCAGGGTCCGGCTGCGGAAGAAGCGCGCATGCCAGAGCCATTTGTCGAGCCGCATGGTCGCACCGCTGGCGGCGTCCGGTGCGTCGCCGTTCATGACGAGCCCTGCCGGCCGCGGCGCGCCGGTTCCGTTTTGGCCGACGGTGCACGCTGGCCCGCCGAGCTGCGGCGGGCCTGCAGCATCTCGCCGAGCTGGGCGAAGGGCGAATCGCTAGGCCGGGTTGGCGGACGCGCCGTGTGCTTGGGATGAGGCTTCGCGGCGCCTTGGCTCTTGCGTCGAGGCGGGCGTCCCCGCTGCCGTTTGCCCAGCTTGCGCGGCGCGAAACTCATCCCGGCCTCTTGCTGTGTGCCGTGGTAGCCCAGCGCCTCGAGCAGGCTCGCCAGATCTGCCCTCTCCGCACCGGCCAGCTTGATCAGATCGGCCGTCGCCGTGAACGGTCCCTGGCGGGCAAGCTTGCGTGTTTCGGCCGCCAGACGCTCGGCCTGGTCGAGGCGCAGCGCGCGCGGCCCGAGGCGCATGTAGCCCAGCGCGCGGGCGAGGTCGGCCGCCAGATCCGACTCCGGAGCCAGCGTCACGACCGCCTTGCCGGACAGCAGCGGGCACGGCAGATCGGGCGGATCGCCGCCGCGATGAATGCGCCACAGCAACGCGCGCCAGTGGATGGCACGCGCCATGAAGAGGCCCGCCAGAAACAAGTGCAGCACGCCGCGGCGCGCACCGAGCCGGGCAAGCTCCTTGTGCGAGGGAGCATCGAGGGCCGCGACCTGCGCCGCCACATCGGCGCGCGGCACGGCACCGAGGCCTTCGGCGATCTGGAACAGAATGCCGCGCAGCGGGCCGGAAATATCGGCGCGCTCGGAAGCCGCGCGTACCGCGAGCAGCGGCGCGAGATCGCGCGCCAACTGATCGTCGAGCCATTGGGACAAGCGGCGGCGCAGGGCCGCTTGATGGTCATTCTCGAGAAAATCGCTCGGCAGCAGGTCGATGTCGGGCGTCAGGACATGACGGCCGGCGACGAGGCGGGCGACCGGATTGCCACGCCATTCGACGCGCCCGTCATCGCCGAGCGAGAAGTCGTTGTCGGTCGCATCGGCGAAGGCCGTGACCCGGCGATCGATTTCCTGGCGCAGCGCGCGGCCCGCGGCATTGAGCAGCGTGCGATTGGCGCGGCTGTTGGTGGGGTCGTTGGCCACCTGGTCGGGCCGGAAGCGGAAGCCGTCGAGCTGGCCGACATAGTGGCCTTCGACCGCGACGCCGCCGTCGGCGGCGACCGAGGAGAACAGCGCGCCGGGGTCCTTGAGTCTCTTCACCAGCAGCGCGGTGCGGCGATCGACGAAGCGCTGGGTCAACCGCTCATGCAGCGCGTCGGACAGCTTGTCCTCGATGACACGCGCCTTTTCCTGCCAATGGGCCGCGTCGGCGAGCCACTCGTCGCGATGGGACACGTAGGTCCAGGTGCGCACATGGTCGATGCGCGACACCAGCGTATCGATATCGCCGTCGGTGCGATCGAGCCGCGCGATCTGGCGCGCCACCCAATCTTCCGGCAGGCGGCCTTCGGGGCTGACGAGAAAGCGGAAAATCTGGCCGAGCAGGCGGCCGTGGGATTCGCTCAGTTCCTTGCGGAAATCCGGGATCTGGCAGACCTCCCACAAAACCCGCAGACGGCCCGGTGAATTGGCGAGCGGCGCGATTTCCTTGTCGGCGGCGAACTGGGCGAGCACCAACTGGTCCATGGCGTCGCGCTTGCGCATCAGCTCCGGCATCTCCGCCGGCGCGTCGAGCGAGCGCAGCAGCGCCGTCAGACTGCGGAAATCGAGCTCATTGTTGCGCCAATAGACGCCCTTCACGTTGGGGAAGCGATGGTTCTCGATCGCCTCGACGACATGGGGCTCGAGCGTGCCGATCTCGGCTGTGGTGCCGAATGTGCCGTCGTTCATATGGCGCCCGGCACGACCGGCGATCTGCGCCAATTCGGCCGGCGACAGGGTGCGCATATGGTGGCCGTCGAATTTACGGACACCGGCGAAGGCCACATGGTTGACGTCCATGTTGAGGCCCATGCCGATCGCGTCGGTCGCCACCAGGTAGTCGACCTCGCCCGCCTGGAACATGGCGACCTGGGCATTGCGCGTGCGCGGGGAGAGCGCGCCGAGCACCACCGCGGCGCCGCCCCGCTGGCGACGCACCAGTTCGGCGATGCCGTAGACTTCGGCGGCGGAGAAGGCGACCGTGGCGCTGCGCGGCGGCAGGCGCGTGATCTTTTTCGGCCCGGCGTAGGTCAGTTGCGAAAAGCGCGGGCGGGCGACGAATTCAGCCTCGGGCACCAACATGGCGATCAGCGGCTTCATGGTCTCGGCGCCGAGCAGCATGGTCTCCTCGCGGCCGCGCGCGTGAAGCAGCCGGTCGGTGAAGATATGGCCGCGCTCGCGGTCGGCGCAGAGCTGGATCTCGTCGATCGCCAGGAAGCCGACCTCGCGCTCGAGCGGCATGGATTCGACGGTGCAGAAGAAATAGCGCGCGCCGGGCGGAATGATCTTTTCCTCGCCGGTCACCAGGGCGACCGCGCTGCCGCCCTTCAACGCGCGCACCCGGTCGTAGTTCTCGCGCGCCAGCAGGCGCAGGGGAAAGCCGATCATGCCGGTGCGATGACCGAGCATGCGTTCGATGGCGAGATAGGTCTTGCCGGTGTTGGTGGGCCCGA
>CAZOBN010000011.1:0-53641 GCA_964577835.1 uncultured Rhizobiaceae bacterium | reverse complement strand
TTATCTCGGACTGACGATCGAGACCGTGAGCCGCACCCTGACCAAGCTCAAGCGCGACAGGATCATCTGCCTTCCCGAGGCGGTGCGAATCACGCTCGTCGACCGCGAGCGGCTCGAGGAACTGGCCGCCGGTGAAACGCTGGAAATGGCCTGATTGCAAGTTTCGGAGTTCTCACTATGCCAACGCTGGCACCCGCCCCGGGCCGTAGAGATGGGCGAGACGGTGGGACATCGGAGCCCCCGCCTGAAAAGCCCACCGCGCTGGTGGTCGAATCGGACGTCGGCAGCTCCAGCGCCGTCTGCGGCTACCTGGCGGAACTCGGGTTCAGCGTCACCGCTGTCGCATCCGGTGTCGGCGCGGTCATTGCGGCCCGCAACAGCGTACCGACGGTCATCTTCCTCGCCGTCCAACTCAGAGATGCGACTGGCGCCGAGTTGGTCGCGTGGCTGCGGGCCAATCCGGCGTTGGCGAGGGTGCCGATCGTGGCGATGCAAACGCTGGGTGAAGACGCGCCCGCCCTCAAAGCGGGCGGGTTCGATGCGCGCCTCAAGAAGCCGACGTCGGTTGCAAAGGTCGCGCAGGTCATAAGGGAAGCCTGCACGGGGGCATCATGAGCGCCCCGGCCCGCTTCCATGATCGCCGCGCGGTCAGAGCGGAAATCCGCCGCGCGCCGCGCCGCACGCTGCACGGCGAGGCCTTTCAACGCTCGGACTGCAATAGCCCCATCCATATACATCAGGGGAAGCTGTTCGCCTTCGTGTCCCATTTTTTGCCGATCGGCCATACCTACCGCCGGATCGGCGGGCGTGGATTGCGGTTCAATGCCCCCCTGGAACCGGTGAGGATCGTGAACGATCCTGATCCCTCGGTCGGCAAGTGGATCGAATCGACCTGGCGCGATCTTTCCGGCCGGCTTTACGGCTGGTACCATGCCGAGACTTTGGCGCCCTGTGCGCGGCGGCTGTTCATCCCGCACATCGGTGCGCTGCACTCGGATGACGACGGCGCCACTTGGCATCTCGGCGATCTGCTGTTGCGAGCCCCGGCGGATATGCTCGATTGCGGCTACCAGAACGGCTTCCTGGCCGGCGGCTATGGCGATTTCTCGGTCATTCCGGACGGGACGCAGACGTATTTCTACCTGCACTTCTCGAGTTATCTCCCGGACGAGCGGGCGCAAGGCATCGCCGTCGCACGCTACCCCGTCCAGTCGCGGGACAATCCGGCGGCCGATCTGGAGATCTGGCGCGACGGGACATGGCAGAAGGGCGCATGGCATCTGCCCTCGCCGTTCCTGCCCGTAGCGCGCGGCTGGAAGCACCCGGACCCGGATGCGTTCTGGGGGCCGGCGGTGCACTACAATCGTCACCTGCGGACCTTCGTCATGCTGCTCAACCATACGCGGAACGGCGAGGCCGACATCCGGCAAGAGGGCATCTATTGCTCGTTCAACGAGGAGCTGAACGATCCGCACGGTTGGACAGCGCCTGTCTGCATCGTCAAAGGCGGTGGTTGGTACCCTCAAGTCGTCGGTCTGGGCCCCGAGGACGGGGACACCAGCGCGGGCAGCACCGCCCGATTTTTCATGACCGGGTTCTCGGCCTGGGAAATCGAGTTCAGCCGGGCGAGCCGCAAAGCCCCGCCCGTTCCTCTCGAAATCGGCTGGCCCTCGATTCTCGAGCAATTCTCCCGTGGCCCCCACGGTGCCAAACCGGTGGTGGGCGGGCAGCGGAAAAGCCGGTGAGCGCCGAGCTTCCAATCCCGCAGGCTGCCAATGCGGTGGTTTCGCCACCGCGTGGCTGGCTCGACTTGTTCCGGCATTTTTTCCGGTTGGCCGGCGGATTCTGGGGCGGGGCGAACTGGCAGGCGCGTGGCTTGGTCGCGGCTTTGGCGGTCCTGACCGCCGCGCAGGTAACGGTGCAGGTGGCGCTCAACCTCTGGACCGAGAAACTGTTCGACGCCTTCGGCACGAAAACCATGAGCGGCTTCCTGCTTCTCGCCGCGGTGTTCGCGCTGATCCTCGCGGCCAATCTCGCGGTCACGACATCGCATCTGCGGATCCGCCGCAAAATTCAGATCGGTTGGCGCAAGTGGCTGACGCAGCGGCTGGCCGGCGAATGGATGGCGTCAGGCCACCACTACCGCATGGCCCACATATCCGGTGACCACGACAATCCGGACGGCCGGATCTCCGAGGATATCCGCATCGCCACCGAAGCGGCGATCGATCTTGGCCATTCGCTTCTCTACTCCCTCATGCTGCTGGCGAGTTTCATACATATCCTGTGGTCGCTGTCGGGACGATTGTCATTCGCCGTCGGTGACGTCGATATCCATGTTCCGGGCCACCTGGTATGGATCGCGCTGGCCTATTCGGCGGTGGGCGTTTCGATCGCCCTGCTTCTCGGCCCGCGGCTGGTCACCACAGCCGAGGCACGACAGACCTATGAGGCCAATTTCCGCTTCGGATTGGTCCATGCGCGGGAGAATTCTTCCGCCATCGCCCTGGTGCGCGGCGAGGCCGGCGAACGCCGGCGATTCGGAGGACTGCTCCAGGACGCTGTGTTGGCCTGGGACCGGCAAACCGCGGCGATTTTCCGATTCATGATCTTCTCCTCGAGCTGGACCGTGCTGTCGCCGGTTTTTCCGGTGCTGATCGCGGCGCCGCGCTATATCGCGGGCACGATCACGCTGGGCGTCCTGATGCAGATCGCCCAGGCCTTCCAGCAGACGATCAGCGCGCTGACGTGGCCGATCGACAATCTCTCCCATGCCGCCGACTGGCGGGCGTCGGTGGAGCGCATTCTTGGGCTTCGGGCCGGCATCGAACGCGCGAAGCAGGCGGATTGGTGCGTCGATTGTGGCAGGATCGGCGTCTCGGGCGCCGCGAATGGCACGCTTGCGTTTCACGACGTTACGATCGTCAATCCGGCAGGCGAAGTTGCCGTCGAGGGTCTCAGCCTGAACGTCACACGCGGGCAGCAGATTTGGCTGTGCGGCGAATCCTCCGCGACGACCGCGCTGATCAAAGCTCTCGCCGGATTGTGGACCTCTGGCCGCGGCCGAATCGAGCTGCCGAATGACGGCCCGCTCTATTTCATGCCGCAACGGCCCTATCTTCCGCTGGCGCCGCTCAGGGAAGTCGTGACGTATCCCGCGGTGTTCGGCGAGGAGAAGGACGATCAAATCCGCGTCTGCCTGAGGCGTGTCGGGCTCGGACATTTCGTCGAGCGGCTGCACGACACCGAGGTCTGGGAGTCGGCTCTCTCGCTGGGCGAACAGCAGCGGCTCGGATTCGCGCGGCTGCTCTTCCATCGGCCGCATTGGATCGTTCTCGAAGAGCCGGTCGATGCGTTGAATGCGACAGGCGAGCGGGAGATCATGCGGCTGCTGCGGATCGAATTTGCCGATGCCACCCTGATCGTCGCAGGCGATACCGCGCCGGCGGGCATCGATTGGAAGCGGATTCCTTTGCCGGCGGCGAGCTGTCCTAAGCCCGCCGTCGTCGGCTGACCGCGCAACGTCAGGCCGGCGTCCCTGAGATTTCCCTGGATTGGCCGAGCCGGGCCTGGCTGATCAACTCCGCATACCAGCGGCCGGAGGCCTTGATCCGACGCTGACCCGTGGCGAAATCGACTGAGACGATGCCGAAGCGGTTGGCGTATCCCGAGCCCCACTCGAAATTGTCGAGCAGCGACCATACGAAATAGCCGCGCGTGTCCGCACCTCGCGTGACCGCTTCGTGCATGGCGTCGATATGTTGCCGGAGATAGCCGATGCGGTGCCGGTCGTTGAGGTCTAGCGCATCGCCTGGCTTGTCGTGTCCTCCGCAGCCGTTCTCCATAACATAGACCGGCAGCCGATAACGCCCCGTCAGATCCAGGAGTTCATCTCGGAACATATCCGGATAGATCGGCCACCCGATGTCCGAGACCGGGGTGTCAGCGGGCGCGCTGCCCCAGGCAAACCCCCAAGCGGTCGAGGAGTCGGCTTTGGCGAAAATCGGCCCGTAGTGGTTCAACCCGAACCAATCGATCGGACGGCAGATTCGCGCCATGTCGCCGGATCGCTCGTAGGGCGCGATGAGCGGAGCGATCTCCGCCGGATACTCGCCGAGGATTTGCGGGTCCGGAAACGCCTCATTCCACAGCCGGTGCAGCAGGAGCGCCGCCTCCGTGTCGCCGGGAAGGTCACGGGCCGGAAGGACCCGCTGGCGGTTGTGGATGCAACCGATCGATGCGTCGGGCGCAAGCGCGCGGATCACATCGACGGCCGCGCCATGCGCCAGGTTCACATGATGGATCGCCTTCGCATGCGCCACCCGGTCCACGAGGCCGGGCGCGCCCCAATCCATGGCATAGCCGAACAGCGTGAAGACGCCCGGCTCGTTGAAGGTGGCGAACCGCGTCACCCGGTCGCCGTACCGCTTCGCCACCAGAGCGGTATAGTCGGCGAACCAATCGGCGATATCGCGCTGCGTCCAGCCGCCGAGATCGCTCAGTTCCTGGGGAAGGTCCCAATGATAGAGGCACAGCCAAGGTTCTATTCCGGCCTCCAGCAGCCCATCGATCAGCCGGTCATAGAAGGCCAATCCAGGCTCGTTGGCTGCGCCGCGCCCGCGCGGCAGCACGCGCGGCCACGAGACGGAAAAGCGGTAGGCATCGACGCCAAGCTGCTTCATGAGGCCAATGTCCTCATGATAGCGGTGGTAGTGGTCGCAGGCCACGTCGCCGGTGTCGCCATTGTCGTTGCGCCCGAGATGGCTGCGCACGTCCCAGATGCTGGCGCCCCGGCCATCGACCTTGGCGCCGCCCTCGATTTGATAGCTCGAGGTCGAGACGCCCCAGATGAAATTCTCCGGCCATGATCGTTCCGAAAACACCTTTGCGGGTGTCGGCTTGTTCATGTCGATGGCCCCCTCGAGCCGACCGCGTCGCCGACGCGGCCCTCAGGCATGCTGCGGCCGCATCCGGTCGGCGGCGCGGAAATACTTGCGGGCGTAGGCGACGATCTGGCCGTCCGTCGGGTGGTCGACGGTTTCGACGCCGACCAGCTTCGCCTCCAGGGCCGCGTCATGCCGGTGCAGGTAGCGGATGAGCTCGAGCTTGGCGCTCCCCGGACCGACGACCAGAACCTCGCCCGCGCCGTCGAGCGCGGTTGCGATGCCGTGGAAAAAATCCTTGTCTTCGCCGGCCTTGCCCGACCCGATCATGCCGGCCTTGTGGTGCACCTGGCGATGGGGCGGATGGGAGAGGATGCGCGTTTCGTCCGCGGTATCGGGGTTGAAGGAGAAAACTCGGGCTTCGGCGTGGTCGAGCCAGGCGATGGCATGGTAATGGGACACGGGGCAACCTCTCGTTCGCGGCGGATACTAAAAACAATATATGCCAAGATGCGCTTGGCTTCATATTGACTTGAATCAAAGGGTGTAGCCGCGCGCCGCCGGGGTTGACCTGCATCAACACGGTTGCCGCCCACAATGGAATAGTCCGTAGATGATGGCGAAAGTGTCCAGGTTCGGATCCCGCCGAGGACAAGCCGTGCAAATCTCGGAGGTGTTACCATGAACGCGAAACACGTCGCAGTGGCCACGTTGGCTGCCAGCCTGCTGCTTGGCTCGTCCCTGGTCCGGGCGGAGGACGAACATCATCCCGAGTCGCCTCCCGCTCAACAGGCCACGCCGTCTGCGCCGCCGTCAGCTGGGCAGCGGCCGCCAATTCCAGGGCCCGGAATGGGCATGCCAGGCGTGGCCATGCCGGGGCAGGGGCAGCCGCCGATGCGCCCGATGGGGCAGCAAGGCATGGGCCCGATGGCACAGCCGCCGATGGGCCAGGGGCCCATGCCGATGGCAGCCATGATGGATCGGTGCCTGGACACCATGGGAATGTCCAACGCGGGTGAATTCGCGGAAGCCTTCCCCGGCACCGGGATGATGGGGCGGGTCGAAGGGCGCATCGCTTTTCTGCGCGCCGAGCTCAAGATCGACGAGTCGCAACGGGCGGCATGGGACGAGTTCGCCCAGGCGCTGCGCGACAATGCGAAGACTCTTGGCGACACGCATGCCACAGTCACGAAGCGACAGGCCCCGGCGAATGCGCCGCCGACGCTGGCCGCGCGCTTGGCTGCCCAGGAGGATTGGTTTGCCGCGCGCGTCACGGGAATTCGCCGCCTGCGCCAGGGGCTCGAGCGCCTCTACGCCGTGTTGTCGGACACGCAGAAGAAGACCGCCGATGAATTGCTGGCGCCGCACCTCGGCATGGGCGGCGGCGGCGGGCCTGCGATGGGCATGATGTCCATGGGTGGCGGCATGCCGGTGCCTGGAATGCCGCAGGGTGGCGGGTCTCGTTGACCGGACCGGCCGACCCAGCATCTGACGGTCGGAAGTCGCGTGCCGGATGACGACGCGAAACCTCGATCGTCTGTTCCGGCCGCGCAGCGTCGCCTTGATCGGTGCGAGCCCGCGCGAAGGCTCGGTCGGTGCGGTGCTGGCGCATAACCTTATCGGTGGCGGCTTTGCCGGGCGCGTGACGATGATCAACGCGCGTCACAAAACCATCGAAGGCCTACCGTGCTTCGCCGATCTCGCGGCGTTGCCCGAAGCGCCGGACTTGGCCGTGATCGCTACGCCGCCGCACACCGTGCCGGGGATCGTCGCTGATCTCGCGGCCCGCGGCGGCCGCGCCGCGGTGGTGATCACCGCCGGCTTCTCCGAAACCGGGCAGAGCGGGGGACACGCCTTGCAGCGGGCGATGCTCGATGCGGCCAAACCCCATCTGCTGCGTATCGTCGGACCCAACTGCCTCGGCATCCTCAATCCGCAGATCGGGCTCAACGCTTCCTTCGCGCACCTGCAGCCGCGTCGCGGATCCCTGGCCTTCATCGCCCAGTCGGGGGCGGTGATCACCTCGGTGCTGGACTGGGCGACGCCGCGCGGCGTCGGATTCAGTCATTTGGTGTCGTTGGGCGATATGGCCGACGTGGATTTCGGCGACATGCTCGACTTCCTGGTTCAGGATGCGGAGACCCGCGCCATTCTCCTTTACGTCGAGATGGTCACAAGCCCGCGCAAATTCATGTCCGCGGCGCGCGCCGCCGCACGCAACAAGCCCGTCATCGTCGTCAAAGCGGGGCGTCATGCGGAAGGCGCGCGGGCCGCTGCCTCGCACACCGGCGCGCTGGCCGGCGCCGATCTCGTCTATGACGCGGCATTCCGGCGCGCCGGCATGCTGCGGGTCTATGAACTGGCGGAGCTGTTCGCGGCCGTCGAGACGCTGGCTCACGAAACGTCGGTTCAAGGCGATCGCCTGGCCATCATCACCAACGGGGGCGGGATGGGCGTGCTGGCGACCGACCGGCTGATCGACGAGGGCGGCCGCCTCGCGGACCTGGCACCCCAAACCATCGCCAGGCTCGACCGGGTTCTTCCGCCGACCTGGTCGCGCGGCAATCCCGTCGACATCATCGGCGACGCGGATGGCGCTCGGTATAGCGGCGCATTGGACGCCGTTCTCGACGATCCCGGCGTCGATGGCGTGTTGGTGCTGAATTGTCCCACGGCCGTGGCATCGAGCAGCGACGCGGCCCGCGCGGTCGTCGCCAAGGTCAGGGGGCGGCACGATCATGCGGTCCTGACGAGTTGGGTCGGCGAGTCGGCGGTGGCGGAGGCGCGCGGCATTCTCACGACGAATGGCCTGCCCACCTACGATACGCCGGAGTCGGCGGTACGCGCCTTCATGTATCTCGCGACATATCGCCGTAACCAGCGCGCCCTGCTGGAGGCGCCGTCATCCCACGCCGAGGCATTCCGGCCGGATCGCGAGAGCGTCCGCGCCCTTGTCGGCGCCGCGCTCGCGGCCGGGCGCAAATGGTTGTCGCTGCCGACGGCGCTCGCGGCGCTGACGGCCTATGGCATACCGGTGGTGCCGACGCGTGTCGCGCCGACCGCCGATGTCGCCGGCGCACAAGCCGCAACGCTGGAGCCGCCATTTGCCCTGAAGATTCTATCGCCCGATGTCATCCACAAGTCGGATGTCGGCGGCGTCGTGCTCGATCTGGCGACGCCGCAGGCAGTGCGCGAGGCCGCCCTGGCCATGGCCGCGCGCATCGCCGCTGCCAATCCGAAGGCACGGGTCGAAGGCTTTGCGGTGCAGAGCATGATCCGGAGATCGCATGGTCATGAACTGCTGCTCGGCCTGGCGGAAGATCGCCAATTCGGCCCCGTGGTCGTGTTCGGGCAGGGTGGCACCGCAGCCGAAGTCGTCGCCGACCGGGCGGTGGCGCTGCCGCCGCTCAATCACGCTTTAGCGCTCGACCTCATGAGCCGCACACGGATCCATCGCCTGTTACAGGGATACCGCGATCATCCCGCCGCGGCGATGGATGCCATATCGGCCGCTCTCGTGCAGCTATCCCAATTGGCCATCGACCACTCGGAGATCGCCGAAATCGACATCAACCCGCTATTGGCCGACGAGAGCGGCGTCATCGCGCTCGATGCGCGAATCCGCGTCGCGTCCTCGGCCAGGTCGGGAGATTCGCGCCTCGCCATCCGGCCCTATCCGCGCGAACTCGAAACGGCGATCGCGCTGCGCGACGGACAGTGTGCCATTGTGCGGCCGATTCGGCCGGAAGATGCCGCGGCATTGCGAGACATGTTCGACCGCAGCAGCCAGAACGACCTCTATTTCCGCTTCTTTCAAGCCCTTCGCGCGCTGCCGGAGGAGTTGACGGCGCGTCTCACTCAGATCGATTACGACCGAGAGATGGCCTTCGCTGTGTTCTTACCGCCGTCAGGCGCTGAAAGCCGACTTCAGGCACCCACCGCAGGCGAGATGGTCGGCATCGTCCATCTGGTCATGACTCCCGATCGCGACAGCGCCGAGTTCGCCGTCATCGTGCGCAGCGACATGAAAGGCAAAGGGTTGGGCTATTTTCTGATGGGACACGTGATCGACTACGCCGCACAGCAGGCCGTCAAGGAGATCTACGGACATGTACGGCGGGATAATGCGGCCATGCTGACGATGAGCCGCGAATTCGGGTTCGAGGCAGCGACAGAGGGCGAAGACCGGGATCTCGTGCGGGTGTCCCGGAAGCTGAACGACCCTGCAGCGAATCCCTAGAGCATGATCCGTTTCAGTGGAATCGAATCATGCTCTCGAGTCTTGATTGAATCGCGTTTTCTACGCCGAACCGGTTTCCACTTCGGCGGAAACGCTTTAGCGGTCGACCACCGGGGCAAGCATCGGGTCGCCCCTCAGGATATCGAAAATCAGCGCGGTTTTTCCATCGAGTGCGCCGAGCTGGCCTTCCTGCCGGTCGTTGTCGCCCATCAGGCAGAAATAGGCGATCTCCAGGTCGGCACAGGTCCCGCCGGTCTCCAATACACGTTCGATGGTCGAGCCGCTCACGTCGCCAAGGAGCCGGACGACATCCACGAAGCTCAGAGAAGCTTGGTTGGACATAGAGCTATCTCTCCAATGGGACGGAATCGGAGCGTGGGCGCGCCGTCTAGGCAGCCAAGGGCGCCACCGCGGCAATCCGGAATGGCCTGGTCACCCCGTCATGCTCCGTGACGGAGACATATTCTCCCGCCTTGAACGTGTGGCGGTCGAACTTGAACAGCGGTTCGTCATCCTCGTCGCCGGGCGCGTAGGAGAAGACCCATTTGCGCCCGCGTGTGTGAACGAGGGTGCCGTGTTCGTCGTCGGCATTCTGCCAGAAGCGTCGGACGGTGCAGACATCCCGGTGCTGACGCCACATATGCTCGTCGAATTGCCCCGCTGCATCGAGCGGCGCAATGAATTCGTAGCCGCAGTTCGGGTCGCCCTCGGGGGCTTCCTTGGTGCGCGCGAGTTCCAGGCGGATTTTCTTCAGGTTCATATTATGCTCGCTCTCAGTGGGCCATCAGGACGGGCACGGTGGCATGCTGGAAGACGTGCCGTGTCACGCCGCCCAAGAGTAGTTCTTTCAGGCGGCTATGGGTATAAGCCCCCATGACCAGCAGACTTGCCTTGCTTTTCTTGACCGCTGCCAAGAGCGAGTCCTCGATCGAGTTCGCTTTGTCCATATCGGTTTTCAGGACCGACGCACGCACGCCGTGCCACTTCAGGTAGGTCATCAGTTCGTCAGCCATGGCTGGCTCGACATCGCCCTCCGCGGCCGTGAAGATCAGAACCTCCTCGGCCTTGGCGAGGATCGGCATCGCGGCGGCGACGGCGCGATAGGCTTCCGTGCTGCCGTTCCAGGCAACGATGGCCTTGCCTTCCGTCGGATCGAGGTGATTGTTGGCCGGGATCAGCAGCACCGGGCGGCCGGTCTCGATCAGGGCTGCCTCGAAGCCGAGATCGTAGCGAGAGTCCGTCCGGCGAGACGGCATTGCCGTGACGACCACGTCGGAAATCCGGCCTTTTCGTCCGATGGTTTCCGATTCCGTGCCAACCGCGTCGCGCCATTCGGCGGACGGGCCGCTCACGCCGTTCGGCTTGCTCAGAACGGGCACGCTATTGCCGGTCCGCCACTTCTCGAAATTCTTGAGCGCCTTATTGGCGACATCGGTCCATTGACGTTCCATGGCCGACACCATCTCCTCATAGAAGCCTGGATAAACGCCTTCGTCTATCGCCGCAACCGTCAGGCGGGGGTCGGGCCGGGCGAAGAGGGCGTCGATATGTCCCCCGAACGACCTGGAAAGCGCCAGAGCGCCATTCAGGACCGTTCCATCGCTGGGCGACCCGTTGAGACGAGCGGTGATGACGCGCAAAGCCATGGTGGCCTCCTTTAGTTTCGAACGAAAGCAGTCTCCGCCAAAGGACGATCGACGCCTTTGACCTGGGTCAAAGGTCGCCGCGGATTTGCGTTTGACGCAGATCAACACGTCAATTCGGATTTATGGGGACGATCGCGCCCTATGGCGAGCGGATGTGCTCCGCAAGGCGGCATGCCAGGACGGGGAAGCCACTGGAACGGGCTCATCGCCTCACCATTAACCCAGATCGCACAGGCGTCATGCCCTACAGAGCCATGCTAGCGATCGTCAGCGGCCGGGACGCCGATATCGGGGTGCTTGAAGCGGCTCATGTTGTGGCCCGTCATTTCCAGTCCCACGTCGATGTGCTGTTCGTGAGTGAGGAGCCGCGCTCTCTGCCTTATCTGAAGGCCGGCGTCGCGCCCGCGTTCGTGGGATCTTTGGTCGACACAGCCGAGTCGAACGTTCGGCGGAAACGCGAGAAGGCGCACTACATATTCGGCCATTGGTCGCAAAGTGCCGGACTGTGCCTGCGTGACCGGCAGCAATTGGGCCCGCCTTCGGCGCTCCTCACGACCTCGTGGATCGACAGGGTCGGAAGCGGCGAACAGATCGGTGCGCAAGGCAGATTCGCCGATCTGATCGTTATGGAGCGGCCCGCCAGCTCGCACGATGCAAATGACGGATTGCTCTTCGAGGGCGCCGTGGAATCGGCGTTAATGGATACTGGCCGCCCGGTCCTGTTCGTTCCAGCCGGCGTAACCAGGCTGCCGCCTCCCGAGACTTGGGTGGCCCTGATCGCTTGGACCAGTAGAGATGGCGGTGACGGGCCGCGTTGCCGTTACAGAGCGGGGAGCGGCTTGACGCCTCCAATATTTCGATTATTATAAAAATATGGAAAAGATAGTCGCGCTCGCCGCCCTGAGCGCTCTTGCCCAGGACTCCCGCCTCGACATCTTCCGCCTGCTGGTCCAGGCGGGAGATGCCGGCATGGCCGCGGGTCACATCGGCGAGCGTCTCGGGCTTCCGGGGCCCACGCTGTCGTTTCATCTCAGCCAACTGCGTCACGCCGGCCTGATCAGCGTGCGGCGCGAAAGCCGCTCGCTGATCTACGCCGCGGAATACCGCGCGATGAACGGCTTGCTCGCCTATCTCACCGAGAACTGCTGCGCCGGCGATGCGGCCGCGTGCGGCGTCGCGGCTTGCGAACCGGCCAATTCCGCCAACGCCCGAAATGGAGCATCTCGTCATGAAACGCCTGCACGTGCACGTCGCCGTTGAGGACCTCGCCGCGTCTGTCGGTTTCTACAGCACCTTGTTTGCCGCGCCGCCGAGCGTGCTCAAGCCCGACTACGCCAAGTGGATGCTCGAAGATCCGCGGGTGAATTTCGCCATCTCGCAACGCGGCGCCACAGTGGGCGTCGATCATCTCGGCATCCAGGTCGAGGGCGAGGATGAACTGCGTGAGGTCTATGGCCGCCTGGACAAGGCGGGCCGACCGGTCTTGGAGGAAGGCGCGACCACCTGCTGCTATGCCCAATCGGAGAAGTCCTGGATCTCAGATCCGCAGGGCGTGTCGTGGGAAACCTTCTTCACGACGGGAGAAAGCACCACCTACGGCGATAGCCCGGATCTCGCGCCGATCAAAACCGCCGCGGCGTGTTGCACGCCGAAGCCGGATGTTTCATCCACCGCGTGCTGCACGCCGGGGCAGGGCGCTGCCGCATGAGCGCGCGTGCCTTCAACGTGCTGTTTCTCTGCACCGGCAATTCGGCGCGCAGCATTCTGGCCGAATCCCTGATCGACCATTGGGGCAAGGGGCGGTTCAAGGGCTACAGCGCCGGCAGCTTCCCGAAGGGCGCCGTACATCCCTACGCGCTCGACCTGCTGCGCTCGCTGAACTTGCCTGTCGCGGGCCTGCGCAGCAAAGGCTGGGATGAATTCGCCAAGCCCGGCGCGCCGGTCATGGATTTCGTCATCACGGTATGCGACCAAGCCGCGGGCGAGGTCTGCCCGATCTGGCCGGGAACGCCGATGACCGCCCACTGGGGCGTTCCTGATCCCGCCGCGGTGGCGGGCACCGAGATCGAGGAGCGGCAGGCGTTTCGCGATGCGCTGCGGGTCCTTGAGAGTCGCATCAAGATCTTCACGAGCCTGCGCCCGGACAGCCTCGACCGATTGGCGTTGAAGCGGCGGCTCGATGAGATCGGCAAGACCACGGGCCGGGAAAACGCCACGCCATGACTCCGGACGCAGGCGTGGCGACGGCCGAGGCTCCGGCGGCGCTCGGCCGTTTCGAGCGCTATCTGACGCTCTGGGTCGCGCTGTGCATCGTCGTCGGCGTGGGGTTCGGCCAGATTGCTCCCGGTCTATTCCGTATTCTGGGCGAGGCGACCCTTGCCGAGGTCAATCTGCCGGTCGCCGCGCTCGTCTGGCTGATGATCGTGCCCATGCTGCTGAAGATCGATCTCGCGGCATTGGGGCAGGTGCGCCGCCATTGGCGCGGCATCGGCGTGACGCTGTTCATCAACTGGGCGGTAAAGCCCTTCTCCATGGCGCTGCTCGGCTGGCTGTTCATCGGCTGGCTGTTCCGCCCCTGGCTGCCGGCCGATCAGATCGAGAGCTATATCGCCGGCCTCATCCTGCTCGCGGCCGCGCCGTGCACCGCCATGGTGTTCGTCTGGAGCCATCTGGTGGACGGCGAACCCCATTTCACCTTAAGCCAGGTCGCGCTCAACGACACCATCATGGTGGTCGCCTTCGCGCCGATCGTCGGACTGCTGCTCGGGCTGTCGGCGATCGCGGTGCCGTGGAACACCCTCGTCCTCTCGGTCGTGCTCTATATCGCGATCCCCGTCGCCATCGCGCAAGTGTGGCGGCGCCGGCTGCTCGCGGCAGGCGGTTCGGCGGCGCTGGCCCGTACCCTCAAAACTCTCGGTCCGCTGTCGCTCGGCGCTCTCCTCGCCACCCTGGTGCTGCTGTTCGGTTTTCAGGGTGAGCGGATCATCGAGCAGCCGCTGGTGATCGCGCTGCTCGCCGCGCCGATCCTGATCCAGGTTTATATGAATGCCGGTTTGGCTTATTGGCTGAACCGCCGGGTCGGCGCCGACTGGCGCATCGCCGGTCCGTCGGCGCTGATCGGTGCATCGAATTTTTTCGAGCTCGCGGTGGCGACCGCCATCGCCCTGTTCGGTTTCCAGTCAGGCGCGGCTCTGGCCACGGTCGTCGGGGTGCTGATCGAAGTGCCCGTCATGCTCTCGGTCGTTCACATCGTCCGGCGCACGCGCCCTTGGTATGAACGGCCGGCAAAGCCGTCGCGCTAGTCAGCGCAGCGATATGACCTCGTCCATGTATCGAGGCGTCGCAACGGACATACCAGTTGCTCTGGCCAGTTGCTCTGGCTTGACAGGCCAGCCGATGAAGGCCGTGCCGGGAGCAGGGCAGGCGAATTCCACGCTGCCCTTTGGCGCCGGTTACGGTTCGATGAAGAAACGGCTGATGTGTTGGCCGTTGGCGTGACGCCCCCACCAACAGTTGTTCACCGGATCGAAGCCATGGGTGTCGAAACCGCGCGAGACCTGATCGCGCAAATAAGCTTCGCCCTCTTCGCGTGAAGAGACGTGGATATTCAGGACGTGTTCTCTCAATAGACCGTCCGCACCGTCAAGGTCGCGGCGTACGATGTTCATTGTAAGCCTCTCAGGTGGGCGCTGCACAACCTGTTCGCGCATTCACCACGTTCGCGCAGCATAACGCGGGACAGGAAATCCAACTGAGCGGAACGAGTCGAGTTGGCCAGCGCGTATCTGCGACTTAACTTATCAAAAATAATGTGCTAATAGTTAGAAATAATTATTTCGAGATGCAAAATAGCGTTGAAAATGATTGGGATGAGACCCATTTATTAATCAAATAAATATTATGAATTCAGGCCCCAGGTTGGACACGGTTCAGCATCCCGCGCCTGGTATGCGTGGCGCCAAACGTCACACCGTCTCATCGCCGACAAACGTCATGGCTGGCGCTTGACGAAGGCTCATTGCACGGAGCCGCGGATGCGTGCCGCACCCCACCAGAAAAGGCGGAATGACATGAGCATAGAGCCAAAACTGGAGCCGGCTTCTCGGCCAGGCCCAAGGACCGCGAGTGTCGCGGCAGTGGCCGCGATCGGCGCTCTTGTCATCTACTACTGGCCGCAGATCAAGGCGGCGCTCAATCTGGGCTAGGCGTCGTCCGGCCGCGAAATGGCGGCCGACGCGTGCGGCAAGATTCAGAGGTTCGCCGCGGGCGGTGCGTGAACGCACCGGCGGCGAGCGTCCTGGTCGTGAACTGGAGTTCCGCTTTGCCGCCACGGGACACGGGGGCGTCAGGGACGCGCGGGTTATCGAATTTTGGAGAGGAAATAATGGCCAAAAAAGTCGTCGAGGTCGAAACCAAGGCGGAAAAGCTGCGCGCATTGCGCCTGGCGAACGAGGCCTCGCGCAAAGCGGCGGGAACATGGGGCGAGATGATGGTCGGCGAAATCACCCATGAGGCCAGCAAATCGGTGTTCGTGCAGGTTTGGAAAGGACCCAGCCGTCCGGATCCGTTTCGGCAAAGTGGCGTTCGCCAGGCCGGCGTTCCAGCGGCCGAATGGCTTGCCATGACGGGCTGGGTGAAAGCCCGCCGCTCGCTCGGCTTCAGTCAATCGGTGGTCGCCTGGGATATCAGCGCGGAGGAAGCGCACAAGATCGCCAAGGCGCGCATCGCCGAGCGGCTGAGCGGCGGCTACGCCGTGAAGAATCCCGGGGATGCGCAATGACCGTTGCCGTGCGCGCGACCAAGGTCGACCGCGGGGTCAAGCGTCGTTGCGGCGCATGCGACGCGCCGTTCTATGACCTGCTGCGCTATCCCATTCAGTGCCCGAAATGCGGCACTGCTTTCAACGCCGACGCGCCGTCGAGTTCGGCGAAGCGGTTCAAGGCCAGCGTGTCGCGCACGCGGGCCAGAGCCGCGCCGACTCCCGTGGCCAAGATCGAAGAGGTCAAGCGGCCGAAGACCAAGAGCGAGAAGGCTGACGCCGATGAGGATACGGATGGGGACGATCTGATTCTGGATGCCGAGGACGACGAGAATTGAACGGCGAGAATTGAAACGGCTGCACATCGTATCGCGCGCGACCGGGCCCTTTCGGCTTTCCTGAGGCGATGTCTTGGACGGTGAATTGAATACCCGCACAATCAGGACGGAAGTGGAATTCAGGCAGCCGTTCACCTTGAGCGGGCTGGACGGGCCGCAACCGCCCGGTGTCTATCGGGTGGAGACCTTCGAGCGTCTCCTCGATACGGTGTCGACCGCCGCGTACCAACGGGTTTCGACATCCATAGAATTGCACGGACAGTTCGCTGGCATCATCCGCACCGCGACGATCGACCCTGACGAGCTCGCGGCCGCCCTGGCCCGGGATTCGGCATCTGCCGACGATTCGCGGGCGTCCCCACTCCGCGATGGGATCTCGGCGCGCGCGACGGCGGGCCCGCAGTCTGCCGCCTCCGAGCGTCCCGCCGGGCGGCTTCGTTCGGGATTGCCGATCGGGCAGGGACAGATTTCCTTCGACTCGCGCCGGCTGTTCTGGACCGCCACCGTGCTGGTATGCGGTCTTCTGGCGCTGCTCAGCTTGTTTCCTGGCATCGTCGAGCGTTTGGCTCCATAGGACGGACCACCGCCGAGACCGCGTTTGTGCGCGCCTGACGCGCGCAGCAGCGACAGCCCACGACAAAGCCGACCGCGCCGGCGATCTGCAAGGGCCCGCAGCGCCGCTACTTGCGCAGGCTTGCCCCAGTGGTCTCGGTCGCGTAATCGATCATCGCTCCCGTCAGCCGTTTCGGGCGGATGCCTTTCACGTTCTGCTTGGTTTCATAGGTGATGTGCGTGTTGGCGGCGCGCTGGCCGGTGCGCGTGCCCATCATGATCATCGGGCCAGTGCCGGTGTTCTGCAGCTGGTAGAACGAACCGCCCTCGATCAACGCCACCATGCCCGGCTTCATCACCGCCTTGCCGCCGTCCTCGAAGCCCATGGTGCATTCGCCCTCCAGCACCATGAAGGTCTGGTCGCCCGGGTGGCAATGCAGGTCATCGATATCGCCGGGATTGGGATAGTAATGCATCCAGGCATGCATCGTGTGGGTGTCCATGATGACCTTGCGCGTGCGTTCCTCATGCGCAAGCGGAATTCTTCGCGCGACATCTCGCCGGAATATTGTCCTTTTCGGGTCTCGACCATGATCATCCAGACGTGCCGGACGGCGCTCATTCGACTTCGAGCGGCCTCGCACACGCGCGCTTATGGGCAAACGGGGACGGGAACCGGCCTAACAACGCCCGGCTTGCGCGTTGCGTTCCCGTCCCAGCCGCTGTCCCATGCCCAGGATGACGAGGCGCCTTTGCGCCAGGCCCGGCCCTGCCGCCGCGAATGTTCGAGAGGCACTGGCGGATCGGTAATTATCGATAAAGTAAACACACTATTTTCCCCAGACATATAGATGACTTGCCGCCAAGGCGTATGATGGCGGCAAATCGTGGCCTGTGCCCATGCGGCCTTTTACCGCCGAAAATGGGTATGATATCGTCGGCGCATAACGAGAAACGCAACGGACGGGGAGAGATCGCATGGCCCTGCGGCCGCAAACGCCTGCCGTCTCTGTCCGTTCTGGTGTTCACAACGCTGCTCCCGGTTGCCATGGCGACCGTCGGCGCGACGCCCGCATCGGCCGATGCCATCGGCGATTTCCGTAGAGGCAAAAGCCCAGTATTCAAGCCGCAAGGCTTGCCGCAAAACAGTAGGAAGGAGCGCAAGAATGTCAGTCACACTCGATGAAATGTCGGCCCGCGATATCGACGCGAAGTCGAAGGCCGCCGCCGCCAAGATCCCATCCTTGCTGATTTCCGCCGACAGCCATGTCGACGAGCCGCCGAATATGTTCGACGAACTGCCGCAGGCCATCCGCGAGAAGATCAAGCGGCCCAACCTGATGCGCGAGAGCCGGCCGAAGGGCGGCATGGATCCGAAGATCCGCATTACGGACATGGAGCTCGACGGCATTACCGCCGAAGTGCTCTATCCGACCTTCACGCTCGGCCTGTTCGCCGCCGAGCCCGAGGTGCAAGAAGCCGGCTTCCGGGTCTACAACGACTGGCTCGCCGACTACTGCAAAAGCTCGCCCAAGCGCCTGTTCGGCATTCCCTGCCTGGCGGTCTACGACATCGACAAGGCAATCCGGGAAATGCACCGCTGCGCCGACATCGGCCTGCTCGGCGGTCTGGTCTGGCAGGTGCCCGATCCGAAGCTGCCATTGACCTCGAACCATTACGAGAAGCTGTGGGCGGCCGCGGCCGAACTCGGCTATCCGCTCAACTTCCACATCCTGACCGGCTTCAACTACAAGCGCGAAAACCTCAAGGGCATGGAGAAGATCCGCGGTTCGGTCAATATCAAGACCGGCGATGCGGTCACCTCGGTGTTCGACCTGATCTGGTCCGGCACGTTCGAGCGCCATCCCAAGCTCAAGATCGAGATTGTCGAGAGCGAGATCGGCTGGATGCCGTTCTATATCCAGCAGTGGGACTACTACTACAAGCGCAACGTGAAGCACGGCGGGGCCGAGGACTTCCTGATCTCGCGCCTGCCGAGCGAGATCTTCAACGACCACGTTTATGCCACTTTCATGGACGATTTCGTCGGCGGCCAGGCGTTGAAATATTGGGGCGAGCGCAATGTCATGTGGTCGAGCGACTATCCGCATCCCAACATGACTTGGCCGAACTCGCGGGCCTTCCTGGCACGCCAGATCGGCGATCTCGATCCGGCCAAGCAGAAGCGCGTGCTGAGCCAGAACGTCATCGATCTCTACAAGCTCAAGATCTGACGGGCATTCGAGCCGGGCGGCCGTGTCGAGCGGCCGCCCGAGCGCGCCGAAAAAACAAAAAAATTCCGGGGAGGGCTGCGTGAGCGCTGAATCCTATGACGTCATCGTCATCGGCGGCGGCAGTGCCGCGTTCGAGGCAGCCGTTTCGGCGCGTCTCGAAGGCGCCGAGCGCGTCGTCATGCTGGAGAAAGCGCCGGAGGCCGAATATGGCGGCAACGCGCGCTATTCCGGCACCGGATTTCGCTTCGTTCACGGCGGCGCCGGGGAAATCCGCGAATTCGTCCCGGACGTGGACGAGGCACTGTTCCGGACCATGCAGATCCCGCCTTATAGCGCGGCGGATTTTCTCGCCGATCTGGATCGCATGTGCGAAGGCCGCATGGACAAGGAGCTGGCCGAGACGCTGGTTCATGAGTCGAACGCCGCGGTCCATTGGATGCGTCAGGTCGGCATCGAATGGGAGCCGCTCAAGGAGCATGCCAAGGTCGACGGCAAGCGCTTCTTCGAGCGCGGCATCGCTATTCATGTGGCCGGCGGCGGACTCGGCCAGCTCACCCAGTGGCGCACGATCGCGGAGGGGCTCGGCATCGAGATCCGCTTCGATTCGCCGGTCTCCGGGATCCTTGGCGATATGCGCCGGGTCGAAGGCGTGCGGGTTTGCGGCCCGGACGGCAATTACGATCTCCATGCGCGCAGCATCATCGTGTGCAGCGGCGGCTTCCAGGCGAGCCCGGAAATGCGCGCCCGCTATCTCGCCGGCAACACCGACTTTATCAAGGTGCGCGGCACCAAGCACGATACCGGCGAAGTGACCGGCATGCTGATTGCGCTCGGCGCCAGGACCTCGGGCCATTGGCGGTCGGGCCATATGTCGCCGATCGATGCCCGGGCGCCCGACTTCGAGACGCCCCAGCACGAGGATGGCCGCGGCAATACCCAGAGCCGGTACGACTATCCGTTCGGCATCACGGTGAACGGCTTGGGCGTGCGTTTCTTCGACGAGGGCGAGGCGCAGCATTCGTTCACCTACGCCAAGACGGGCCGCGCCGTGCTGGCGCAGCCCGGCGGCTCGGCCTTCCAGATCTACGACGCCAAAGGGCTCGAGCTGTTCCGCTATCCGCATCACAAGGCGACATTCTTCGAGTCCGACAGCATCAAACAGCTCGCAACCCAGATCGGAATCGAGCCGCGGGTGCTGGTCCATACGGTGGAAGAATTCAACCGCGCCTGCCGTGACGATGTGCCGTTCAATCCAGCCAAGCCGGATGGCAAATCGACGCGCGGGCTCGAGGTGCCGAAAAGCAATTGGGCGGCGCGCATCGACGAGCCGCCGTTCCGTGCCTATCCGGTCACCGGCGGCATCACGTTCACGTTTGGCGGTATCCAGGTGAACCGCCATGCTCAGGTGCTGAATACCACCGATCAACCGATCAAGGGGCTGTTCGCGTCAGGCGATATCCTCGGGCTGTTCTTCCACAACTATCCGTCGTTCACCGGTCAGACGCGCAATGCGGTGTTCGGCAAGCTGGCGGGACGTTCGGCCGTCAGGCTGAACTGACGGCTAGAGCTGGCTCGAGCGGATTCGCGGGGAATGGTCTTTTAGATTGCACGTCCTTCTCGTCATCGAGGATGACGAGCCGATTCGACGTCAGGGCTCGATCCTCTGCAGGGCCTCGTGCAACTTCCGGGCGAGCTCCTGGCTGCGATAGGGCTTGCTCAGCAACATGCCGGCCTGCGGGCACCCGCCGCTGCGAATGTCGGGAAAGCCCGAGGTAAAGAGAATTTTCAATCCGGGCCGCAAGGCCTTGGCCTGTTCGGCGAGGTCCGGACCGGACAGGCCGCCTGGCATCACCACGTCGGTGAACAGCAGGTCGATGTGCTGGGAGGAGCGCAGGATGGCGAGCGCATCCCCCGGATCGATCGCCTCGATGACCGCGTAGCCGAAGCGACGCAGCTGATGCGCGGCGAGCGCGCGGATCTCGTTGTTGTCTTCGACGATCAGCACGGTTTCGCCATGCCCCATGGGAGCGGAGGCAGCGTTCCGAATCTCCATCTCAATCCTTTTTCTTATGCGCGTGCGGCGGTTTTTCCATCGCGGCACGGGTATTGTCGCCATATGCCTGTTCCCCGTCGCATTGGGGGAGGCACTGGGGACACGTGTGTCGATCCCCGCAATTTTGAATAAAATGGTTAATAAATCCTGACTGTGTTTGGAAAAGCCCCCCGAGCCGGCATTGGCGCATCGAGATTGAGCAGCGTCCTCGCGACGCTATAGGCGGTGAACATAGATTTGCGTGTCGAACCGGACGAGGCCCTCAGCGGTCGATCCCAACGAACTCAACCAGCAGGACGACGCAAGTCCGAAAGCAGCTCGACATGCCTAGGCCACTGAAAAGATTAGGTATCGACCGATTTCCGCGAAAGCTCTCTTTCTCAAAAGCGGGCTTATCCCCCGGCTGCGTCGGCCTATAATCCCGGCAACATCGGCGTGCATGGCGCGCCGTCAGGGAGACGGCCCATGACCTTGGCTTACGGCGAACCGACCGAGGCCCAGACACTCTATCCTTATCCGCGGTTTTCGCTGCGCGAGCGCGACCGACGCTGGAAAGCCGTGCGCGCGAAAATGGCCGCGGCCGCCGTCGACGTCATCGTCTGCCCGAACAACACCGGCAACTCGACGGATTTTCAGGCCAACTCGCGCTACCTCAGCCACGTGGGCGGCGGCGGAGACGCGGATATCGCGGTCGTCTTTCCGCTGCATGGCGAGATCACCGCCATCGCCACCTCGGCCGCGGCGCGCTGGCCGACGGTGCAGGGCTGGACAACGGATGTGCGCGAGGCGCGCCGGAGCTATGGCAAGGCCGCCGTCGAACGGTTGAAGGAGCTCGGAGTCGAACGCGGCCGCATCGGAATCGTCGGGCTCGGCAAGGATGCCGGCACGCGCACCCCAGAGGGAACCGTCGGGCACCAGTTCTATCAGCAGATCCGCGACGCCTTTCCGCGCGCCGATCTCGTCGATGCAACGCGTCTGCTCGCGGAAGCGCGCTATGTCAAAAGCGCCGAGGAGATCGCGGCGCTACGGACCTCCATGGACATTATCGAGCAAGGTATCGCCGCCGAGATCGCCGCGGCGCGACCGGGCGCCGTCGATTGGGAGGTGTGGGCGGCGGCCCAGGAAGCCATGATGCGCGGCGGCTCGGAAATGCCGGTGCATTGCAACTGGCTCTCGGGCAAGAATCCGGTGCGCACCCTGACGCGTCCATCCCAGCGCATCCTCGAACACGGCGATCTGATCATCAACGAACTGGAGGCATCCTGGATCGGCTACCGCTCGCAAGCGGTGCAGCCTGTCTTCGTCGGCGAAGCCAATCCCGTCCACAAGGAACTGATCAAGGTGCAGCGCGAGGTGTTCGAGGCGATCCTGGGCAAGCTCAAGCCTGGCGTCACCGTCCGCGAATTGGCCGAGCTGACGAACGTGGTCGGAGAGAAGGCGGCGCCGAAGGGCGGGCCCGCCAGCGGGCGCGATTTCGCAGCTCACCATGCACGGCCGCGGCGCCGGCGACGATGGCCCGATCATCACCAGCCATGCGCGCGATTTCGAGCAGCTTCGCGTTGCCTTGCGGGAGAATATGGTGTTCATCTACAAGCCCGCGTCCATGACGCCGAACAAGAGCCACATTTGCACGTGGGGCGATACTGTGGTGGTCACCCCCGCGGGCGGAAGGCGGCTCGGCAGCCGGCCTCATGGTCTCGCGATTGCCGGCATTTAGGAAGAACAGAGGGACCGTCATGGAACAGAGCCTCGCGTTCAGCCATCTGGTGGTGGAAGTCTCCGACCTCGACCGCTCCGAACAATTCTATCGCGACATCATCGGGCTCGACGTGCTCGGCCGCAATCTGGTGGCCGACAACCGGCCGAATTCCCTGCTCGCCATGAACACCCGCCAGCGCGTGCTGCTGGTCGAGGTGGCCGGGGTGCCGCCTTATCCGGGTTCGGGCGGCTCGATCCATCACGGCTGGCTGCTCACGCCCGCGCAGTTCGCTCAGGCGCGCGACCGCCTCGAAGCCGCCGGCTACGAATCCGGGATCGATCCACGGCAGAATTTCCGCGCCGTCGGCGAATACAACATGGATATCCACGATCCCGACGGAAACCGCTTCCAGATCCAAGCCTTCGGGGAGGAAGGCACCGACATCCTGCCGTCCGGCGCCGGCGTCGTGACATGCGGCAAGATCGACGACTTCGCCGTCGGCAGCGTGACGCGCAACGGCAAGGGCCGCTTTTTCCTCGTGCGCGACGAGGCGGGTTTCCTCGCCATCTCGGTGTGGTGCACCCATAAGAACGGCGTCACCGTGTGGCAGAAGGAAAGCTGGCATTTCTATTGCCCGTTCCATGGCGCCAAATTCGATTCGACCGGATGCTATGTCGGCCATATGGGCTGCGCGCCGATGCGGCTGCATCCGGTCGACATCGACGAGGCCGGCACCCTTTTCGTCGACACCGACCGTTTCTACGCGCGCGAATCCTACGATGCGGCCCAGGCGGTTCCGGCGAAGCCCGGCGCCAAGTTCCGAACCGAGGGCTTGCAACTTCTGACCCTAGCAGCCGCGCCATCCGCGGCATTGGAGGCGTGACATGGCGGTTGTCGAATCGCTCTCCCATAGCGGCATCTGCGTGCATGACATCAAGCAGGCCGAGCAATTCTATTGCGACGTGCTCGGCGCCACGGTCCACAGCCGGGTCAACTTCAAGACCCAGGATGCGCTGAAGGGCCGCTCGGTCCATGCCTCGCTCATGCTCAGCGATTATCTTTTCGCCATCATGCTGAGCGAGGACTGGATGAACGTCCCGCCCATGGACCAGTTGCGCGGGGAGAATCGCGTGCGCCACGCCTTCTGCGTGCCGCGTCCGCGTTTCGCCGAGATTGTCCAATCCCTGCGTGCCCACGACGTGCCCTTCGAAGGCCCGGTTACTCACCCGGACATTGGGCCGTTCGGCGAATCGGTCTATTTCCGCGATCCCACGGGCAATTTCCTCGAGGTCGTCTGGCGCCGCGACGAGACGGCCGCCTACAACGAGGTCCAGCCGCTCGGCCACGGGGGCGCCGGTTGATGAAGCCGAATGGCAAGAGCTGGTCGCTGCCCGTTCGTTCGATCGCGCATACGGTCATCGAAGTGTCGGATCTGGAGCGCGCTCAGGCGTTCTACGGTGAGCGGCTGGGGTTGCGCACAGCGATGGAGAACTGGCCCGAGAGCGGCGAGCTCTGTCTGCCGTGTCCGTCGGGGCAGCGCCTGATCCTGCGGCAGGCCGCCCAGCCGCGCACTTTTCCGGAGTCTGGGGTTCATCAGGCTTACCGCGCCACGCCGGCGGGCATCGATCGCATCGTGCAGTCGCTCGCCGCCGACTCCATCACCGTGCATCGCTACCACGAGGACCGTCCGGCCGAGCAGACCGACAATTGCTATTTCGCCGATCCGGACGGCAACCGCATTCAACTGGTGGCGAGAGGACAGGGAACCGAACCAGGAATCCTCGGCATCGACCACACCGCGGTGCAGGCCTCGGATATGGAGTGGGTCGAGGAATTTTATGGCGACCGGTTCGGTCTTGCCGTGGATCATCGTGTCGGGTGGAACACCGGCGACTATGTCCGGGCGCGGGCCTGGGGTGAAGGTAAAGAGGATATGGCGCCCGGAACCCGGCGCTGGGACGAGCGCTACCGTGACATTCCGGGTGCCAAGCCGGGCCAGGGTCGCCGCGTGCCCAGGCCGAACATGCAAATCTTCTTCCAGATGGGCGATGCGGTTCTCGGCGTCTATATGGCGCTGGCCCACGTGCAGGAGCCGTCGCCGCGCCAAGCCAAGGGTAGCCCGCGTACCGCCTATTGGACCGATCGCGCGACCCTCGACCGCACGGCGGCGCTGCTCCAAGAGGCGCGCATCGCCGCGCTCGGGCCGGTGCGGCACGCGGCAGGCTCGTCCATCGCATCGTCGCTCTATTTCCGCGATCCGTGCGGCAATTTCATCGAGCTCTGCGCCGGGGCTGGTTCATGAGAGACGAGGCGGTGAACGACGAGCCCTATCCGCTGCCGCGCTTCTCGCTGGCGGAGCGCGACAGGCGCTGGGCGGCGGTGCGCAAGCTGATGGCCGAGCGCGGCATCGACGTCATCGTGACGCCGCAGAACACCGGCCATTCCATGGATTTCCAGGCGGACTCCCGTTACCTCACCCATTGCGGCGGCGGCGGCGATGCCGACATCGCGGTGGTCTTTCCGCTGGAAGGCGAGGTCACGGCGATCGCGACGTCGGCGGTGCCGCGCTGGACATTCAAGGTGCAGAACTGGACGGCAGACGTACGCGAGGCGCGCCGCGATTATGGCAAGCAGATCGTCGCGCGTATCCGCGAACTCGGCCTGAAAAAGCCGCGCATCGGCATCACCGGCCTGGGCGATATCGGCGGCACCCGCTCGCCGGAAGGGCTGATCACCTACGGCACCTGGAAGCGCATCCGCGAAGGTTTTCCGGACAGCGAGATCGTCGATGCCACCGACATCCTGATGGCGGTGCGCGACATCAAGAGCGCGGAAGAAGTCGCCTGCCTGACCAAGGCGGTGCAGATCATCGAAAAGGGCTACGAGGCGGAGGTGGCGGCGGCGCGCGCCGGCGCCATCGATTGGGAAGTCTGGGCCGCCACCCAATACGGCCTCCTCAAGCACGGTTCGGAAGCGCCGATCCATTGCAACTGGATCTCCGGCCCCAACGTGGTGCGCACCCTGACGCGCCCGACCTTCCGTGTGCTCGAACGCGGCGATCTCATCGTCAACGAGCTGGAAGCCTGCTGGATCGGCTATCAGGCGCAAGGCGTGCAGCCGGTGTTTGTCGAAGAGGCGAGCCCGGTGCACCGCGAGCTGATCAAGATCCAGCGCGAGGTGTTCAACGAGGTGCTCGCCGCGACCAGGCCCGGCACCAATCTCGCGCTCCTGTCCCAGGTGGCGGACAAGGCCGTCGCGCGAATGGCGCCGAAGAGCGGCATGGCGGCGGGCGCCAAGGCGCGCCTCACCATGCACGGCAAGGGCGCCGGCGACGACGGGCCGATCATCACCAGCAGCGCGCGCGATCCGCGCCAGCTCGCCTACGAGATCCAGGAGAACATGACCTTCACCTTCAAGCCCTCGGTCAGCACGGCGGACGGTTCGTCGATCTGCACCTGGGGCGACACGGTGGTGGTGACGCCCAGCGGTGGGCGGCGGCTCGGCACCCGGCCGCACGATCTGGCGGTGTCGGTATCCTAGCGATACGTGGCGTCGCGTGGGTTTCAATTCGATTTTGGGGAGGCTGAGATGACGGCGCACGGAATTCGGACGATGGCCTTGGCGGTGGCCGGCTTGGCGTTGACGGCCTTCCCGCTCGGCGCGGCGGACTTGCCGAAAGCGACCCAGAAGATCCTGGCGGACACCAAACTGCCGGAAAGCATTCTGAGCGGGCTCGACAAGGAGCTGGAAATGCCGGCGGATTGGGTCGCCGGCGCGCGGAAGGAAAAGCTGCTGCGCATCGCCGGCACCTGGGATCTCGAGCAGTTCAATGCCTTCATCAAGCCGTTCCAGGAGCGCTACCCGTTCATCGACGTCAAATATTCGCGCGGCACCCGCTTCGACCGGGTCACCAAGCCGTTGCTCGCCTACAAGACCGGCCGCATCGTCTCCGATGTGATCTCCGGCATCGGCGCCGAATTCCACGCCTTCAAGGATATCGGCGCGATCCAGAACCTGTCCGGCATTCCGAACTGGAACAACGTGCCGAAGAACATGCAGGAGAAGGAGGGCTGGTGGGTCGGCCAGCGGCTGCGCTACTGGTGCATGTCCTACAACACCCAGCGGATCAGCAAGGACAAGCTGCCGAAGACCTGGGACGACCTGATCGGCAATCCGGCGCTCAGCAACAAGAAGCTCGGCATGGGCAACCGGCCGAACCTGTGGCTGTTGCCTATGTGGGAGACCAAGGGCGAGGGGTGGACGCGGGAGTATTCTGAAAAGCTGTTCGCGGTCAACAAGCCGCAACTCCGCAAGGAAGGCATGAACGCGCTGATCGAGCTCGCCATCGCCGGCGAATTCGACGTGGCGTTGCCCTCGGCGGAATACCGCACGAAGCAATTGATGGACAAGGGCGCGCCGATCGCCTGGCATTGCCCCGAGCCGGTGCCCATGACGATCTCCGAGATGATCGTGGTCAAGGGCGGCAACACCAATGCCTCGCTCATGTTCGTCAACTGGTTCATCTCCAAGGAAGGGCAGGTGTCGCAGTTCGCCGCCGATCAGGCGCCGCCGGTGCATAAGGACCTGCAGACACGCGAGTTCCTCGCCTTCCCGGAAGAGATTGTCGGCCGTCCGGTCGCCTTCCTCGAGCCGGAGGTGCTGGAAAACGATCTGGAGAAGCTGGTCAAGTTCTGGGACCCGCTGTGGTACAGCGGCATGGGACTCAAGCTGCAGATCGTGAATGCGCCCCTCGACGCGGTGGCCAAGGGCGCCGTCAAGTTCGCCGTCAACGGCGCGGCGCAAAGCGCGCGCGTGAGCGCCGAGCGTACCCGGGTGGCGGTCAACGGCGAGGCGGTCGCATCCACCGAGCTGAAGGTCGGCATGGCTTGCGAGATTACCTATGCCGGCAACAATCAGGATGCGACGCGCATCGAGTGCAAGCAATGAGGCAGAGGTGAGCTCGCGCCGCGTAGTGGTTGCTGAATGACGACGATCAGCGAGGCGCCGGCCCAAGGCGCGTTTTCCGCCGTGCAACACCGGCTGCAGGTCCGTGGCCTGTGGAACTGGGTCGTGTTCGGCGTGGTTGCGGTTCTCGTCCTGACCCCGCTCACGTTCCTGATCCTCGGCAGCTTCTCCACAGCCTCCATCCCGACCGAGTTCACCTCGTCGAAGATGGGTTGGTCGAACTACGTCGAGGTGTGGTCCGATCCGGACATCGTCAGCGTGGTCGGCAACACCCTGATCTACGTGGTCGGCACCGCCGCCATCAGCATCTCGCTCGCCGTCGCCCTGGCTTGGCTGGTCGAGCGCACCGATATCCCCGGCAAGATCTGGATCTATGCCGGCGTGCCGATGACGCTGGCCATGCCGGGCATGCTGCAGGCTATGGCCTGGGTGCTGCTGCTCAGCCCGCGCATCGGCTACATCAACAGGTTCTTCATGAGCCTGTTCGGCCTCGAGGAGCCGCCGTTCGACGTTTATACCCTGGGCGGCATGATCCTGGTGGAGGGATTGCGCCTGGTGCCGACCGCGTTTCTCATGTTGCTGCCGCTGCTGCGCGCCATGGATCCGGCGCTGGAGGAGGCCGCCGCCACGTCCGGCGCCCATCCGCGCTCGGCGTTGCGCAAGATCACGCTCAGCCTGATGCTGCCCGGCGTCGTCGCGGTGACGATCTACCAGTCGATGACGGCGCTGGAAGCCTTCGAAGTCCCGGGCATCCTCGGTCTGCCGGCGAACATCCATGTGTTCGCCACCAAGATCTACGCCATCCTTAATTCGGTCTCCGGCCTTCCGGCCTATGGCAAGGCGAACGCCCTGGCGATGCTCTATATCGTCTTCGCCCTGGTCGCGACCTGGTTCTATTCCCGCCTGATCTCGCGCTCCGAGCGCTTCACCGTGATCACCGGCAAGGGCTACCAGCCGCGCGTGCTGAAGCTCGGCCCCTGGCGCTGGCTGGCTTTCGGCCTCGTCATCCTGTTCCTGCTGTTCTCGATCATCCTGCCGTTCCTCGTGCTGCTCTATGTCTCGTTGCTGCCCTACCTTCAGCCGCCGTCGCTCGCCGCGCTCAAGACCATGAGCTGGAACAACTACGAGCTTCTGTGGAACACGCCGCTCATGCTGACGGTGCTCAAGAACACCATCCTCATGGTGGCGATCACCTCGACGGCAACCGTGGTGCTGTCCTTCCTGGTCGCCATGGTGGTGGTGCGCTCGAAATTCGCCGGCCGCCATGTGCTCGATCAACTCGCCTTCCTGCCGCACGCCATCCCCGGCATCGTCATGGGCCTCGCCTTCCTGTGGGTTTTCCTGCAGGGCACCCTCTTCGGAATCGAGATCCATGGCGGCATCTGGGCGATCTCGATCGCCTTCACGGTCGGCTTCATGTCCTACGGCACGCGCTCGATGAATGCGGCTCTGCTGCAGGTGCACAAGGACCTGGAGGACGCCGCCAAGGTTTCCGGCGCCAATCACTGGCGCACCATGCTGCGCATCCTCTATCCGCTGATGATCCCGACCTTCGTCGGCGTGTGGATCTGGGTCATGCTCCACGCCATCCGCCAGGCCGGCAAGCCGCTCATCCTTTATGAAGGCGACGAGAACCAGGTGCTCGCCATCGTCATCTGGAACATGTGGGACGAGGGTCATATCACCCAGGTCGGCGCCGCCGGGGCGGTGCTCATCCTGTTCCTGCTGATCATGACCATCGTGGTCCGCGTCATCGCCGGCAAGCGCGGCGCCTCGATGCGCGACTGACCGGCTCGCCACCTTGCCGCCTTGCCATCCCCGACATAGCCCGGTATGGAGTGATTATGGAGTGATAACGACGAGGCTGTTGTGGAAGGACTCGTGCGTCAGATCGGGGCGGGGAAGTGAGTCGATGACAGCACAGACCGTCATCGTGACGGGCGCCGGCAGTGGCATCGGGCTGTCCTGCGCCTTGCGTCTGCTGGCCGACGGCGCCAACGTCGCGGCTGCCGACATCAACGTTCTGCCCGCCGAGTTCGTGCGCGCGGGGCATGGCGGGGCGCTGTTGCCGCTCACCATCGATGTCGCCTCGCTCGATCAATGCCGCGACGCCGTGACGCGCACGGTGGAAACCTTCGGCGCGCTCGATGCGCTCTGCCACTTCGCCGCGATCCATTCGACGCGCACATGGGAGGATGTTTCGGCCGAGGAATTCGCCCGCGTGCTCGAGGTCAATGTCATCGGTTCGTTCAACATGGCGAAGGCCGCGGCGGAACACATGAAGGAGCACGGTGGCGGTGCCATCGTGCTGACCTCATCGGGCTCGATCAAAGTCAGCGGGGTGGGCGGCGGCAGCGGCCGCGGCGGGCCCGCCTATGTCACCTCGAAAGCGGCGATCAACGGCCTGAACATGGCGCTCGCCCGCTCGCTCGGGCGCTACAAGATCCGCGTCAACACGGTGAGCCCGGGCGCCACCGAGACGCCGATGATCGCGGATTATACCGATGCGTCGCGCGAGGCCGCGGCGAACCGCTCATTCCTGGGACGCATCGGCCGGCCGGACGACGTGGCGGATGTCGCGCGCTTTTTGATCTCGGACGCGGCACGCTTCGTCACCGGCGAAATCATCAGCGTGAGCGGCGGCGGCAGCGTATGAGGCGGTTGTCCGTGCCTACTTGATCAACTGCCGATAGAGCTCCGCCGTTTTGTCCTGATAGTCCTGCATCTCCTCGGCCTGGGATGCGAAATATTCGCTGAGCCGCTTGGTGTCGACAGCCGAGTCCGGGTCGCCGAGCGGCACGTCGTTGCGCCTGCTGTTGAGCTTAACCGCCTGCATCAAGCCGGTCTGCGTGTCCTTGGTCAGCAGCCAGTTGATGAACACCGTCGCGGCGTTGGGATGCGGCCGCTTGGCCGGCAGGCTGATGGCGCCGACGCCATGGGAATAGGTCAGCGGCCCCTTGATGCGGCCGATATCCTCGGGGTCGCCGCCGCGCGCGAAATACTCGATGACCGCGGCGGTCGGCAGGCCGAAGGTGATCGGATAGCGGCCCGATGTCAGCCATTGCATCTGCTGGCGCGGCTCCTTGGAGATCACCAGCTTCTGGTCGACGATCAGCTTGCGCATGAACTCTTCGCCATAAACCCTGTAAAGCACCGCGCCGCCGGACAGCGGCGAGCCGCCGTGCGGCTCCGCCATGGTGATCTTGCCACTCCATTTCGGATCGAGCACGTCCTGGAACGTCAGATCGTCGCCGGCGCCGGTGGCTTTCTTGCTGTATTGCGCGATGGTCTGCTCGTAGAGCACGAAGGCCAGGTAATATTTCTTCTCCTTGTCGACGAAGACGGTGTTCATGCCGCCGTGCCAGTTCTTCTCGTCGGTCACCTCGGGCAGGATCAGTTCGTCGCGCACCGAATCGAGATAGCCCTGGCCCTTCAGCTTGTAGGACAGGTTGTCGGTGCCGCCGACGCGCAGGTCCCACAGATACTGGCCGACTTCGTATTCCTTCATGACCCGCGGCCAGAAGCTGCGCCCGGCGGACGGCGTGATCTTCACCGCGATCTCGGGGTAGGCTTCCTGGAATTTCATGAGGTAGTCGCGCCAGCCGCGCCCCGACGGGCCGGAAATCACGATCTCGCCCTCTTTCTTGGCGGCGGCCACCGTGCGGTCCCAGCGTTCCTTCCAGTCGCCGGATTGCGCCATGGCCGGCGCATCCGCTGCCGCGAACAGTGCGACCAAGCCGCAGACCGATATGGCATGACGCAGCAAATGCCTGACGAACCGACGTCGAATTCCCATGCCAGCCTCCAGGCTTCCGTTTTATAGTTCTGTGTTTATTGATGAGACCCATTGCCATCTTTGCAGAGGGTCGGCCACACTGTCCACCGACATATAAAGAGGGGGCACAACGCTTCCCCTCGCCACTAAAAAAGACAACCAGGAGGCCAAGATGCGTCGAATCGGCTCGAGCGCCCGGATGAGCAGGCGGGTGCTGTTGACCGCGGGGGCGGTGTTCGGACTGGCAATGGCGGGCGGGTCCGCTTTCGCACAATCGCCAGCTCCGGCGGAACTTCGGCGCAAGGCGCCGGCGGATTGGAAGCAGGATTGGGAGCGCACGGTGACCGCCGCCAAGAAAGAAGGCGAGCTGGTGATTTCCGGGCCGTCGGGGCGCGGCTGGCGCGAGGCCCTGATGAAATTCCAGGAAGCCTACCCCGAGATCGCGGTGAAGATCACGCCGTCCGCCGGCCGCGATTTCTGGCCGCGCCTGATGAAAGAGCGCGAGATCGGACAATATCTGTGGGATCTGCGGGTGGGCGGCAGCGACAACAACACCCATGTCCTGCGCCGTCAGGGATATTTCGCGCCGATCCGCGATCTGCTGGTGCTGCCCGAGGTGCTCGACGAAAATGCCTGGCACGGCGGCATCGACGGCCTGTTCAACGACACCGACAAACGCTACCTGCTGACTTTCGCCCTCTATGAGCAGGGCATGGCCCACTACAACAAGAAATTTATCAAGGGGCCGATGACCTTGGACGACGTCGTCAAGCCGGCATTCGTCGGCAAGATTTCCATGGCCGATCCGCGCGGCGGCTCGTCGCTCTCGACCACGGCCGTCATCCTGAAATACAAGGGCGAGGATTTCGTCAGGAAGCTGATCGTCGACCAGAAGCCGGTGATCACCAAGGAACCGCGCCAGCAGATGCAGTGGCTGGCGTCGGGACGCTATCCGATCGCCTTCGGGCTGCCGACCGCCGCCATGGTGGAATATGCCGGGCGCGGCGCCAGCGTCGACGAATTCGGCAAGGTCGAAGGCCCGATCGCCTGGTCCCAGGGGGTGGGCGGAGCAAGCCTGCTGACCAATGCGCCCCATGCGAACGCCGCCAAGGTTTTCCTCAACTGGATCCTGACCAAGGACGTGCAGGAGCAGGTCATGAGCCACGTCAAGCTCAACAGTCGCCACAAGCAGGTCACGATCTACGATCCGGAAAACCAGATCGACACGTCGAAACTGTCGGAATCGGTGGGCTCCCAGAGCGAGGAGATCACCGAATATCAGGACCGGGCGGCGAAGCTGCTGCGCGAGATCATGCAGTAGGCAAGCGCGATAGGACGGCGGAATTCCGCCGTCCGGCGAGGGGTTTAAGCCAGCCGCAGGACCGGTCGGTCGTTTGCCCCGGAAAAGGTGTCTTTACTAAAAACCGGGTAAACCCGTTTCGAATAAATGGGTTAGACTGACCGGCAAGCGGCCGCCAGCGAGAGGCGTCATAAAACGCCGCAGCAAGAGGCTTTGCGGTCCAAGAATTTACAAGCGCGCGGCGAACCGTGCGCAAGAAGGGTGGTAAACGGACAATGAGCACCGTCATCGACGATCGCCATGAACGAGAGCTCGTCGCCAAATCCTGCCGCACGCTCGGCGGGCTGGACCTGACCAAGGCGGCGACCGGCCATGTCAGCCAGCGCTCGGCGGACGGCAAACGTATCCTGATCCGCGCCCGCGGTCCGGACGAGCTGGGCGTGCGCTACACCACCGCCGACCAGGTGATCGCTGTCGACCTGGAGGGCCGCAAGCTCGATGGCGCCGGCGGTCTCGAACCGCCCCAAGAGGTCTATATCCATACTTGGCTTTATAAGACGCGGCCCGAGACCAAGTGCGTCGTGCATATCCATCCGGCCACCGTGGTTCTGTTCACCATCGTCGACAAGCCGCTGGAGCCGATCTACGGCGCCTACGACCCGGGCAGCCTCGATCTGGTGCTCGACGGCATCCCGACTTATGGCCGCAGCATCACCATCACCAACGACACGCTCGGCAAGGAATTCAGCCAGGCGATGGGCAACAAGCGCGTCTGCCTGATGCGTGGCCATGGCATCACCACCGCGGGTGCCAGCGTCGAAGAGGCGACGGTCACCGCCATTCGGCTGAACGAGCTCGCCGAGATGAACTATCGCGCGAACCTGCTCGGTACCCCGAGGAAGATTTCCGAGGAGGACATGGCGGTGTTCCAGGCGAGCCGCAACAGGCCGCGCAAGGAAGGCGCGGTGCCCCATGTCGGCGCCATATGGCGCTATTACGCCGAGATCTCCGGCGCCAACGGTTCGGGAAAAAAGTAGCCCGCCTCTCGCGTATCAGTCCGGCGCCCGCGTTTCGCGCCGTCCGTTTAGCGTAAGAAGGAAAGGACCGCCGTCGTGCAGACCATCCTGAGCGCAAGACCTGCGGCGCAGGCCGCCAAGCGGCTGCGCGTCGGCATCGCCGGCTTGGGCGTGGCCGCCAATCAAATCCTGCCGGCGTTCAAGGAAGGTTCGCCCTACGATCTGGTCGCCGGCGCCGACACGCGGCCCGAAGCGCGCGCCGAATTCGAGCGGCGCTATGGCCGGGAGACGGTCTCCAGCGTGCGCACGCTGTGCCGCCGCGACGATATCGACGCGGTGTGGGTCGCCACGCCGAACACGCGCCACGCGGAGCACGCCGTCTGCGCCGCCATGGCCGGCAAGCACATTATTTGCGAAAAGCCCATGGCGGTGACGCTGCGCCAGTGCGACCGCATGATCGAGGCCGCCGAGGCCAACAAGGTCATCTACTTGCAGGGTCATTCGAAGATCTATCAGGCCCCCATGAAGATGATGCGCGACATCATCAGGAGCGGCCGGCTCGGCGCTGTCGTGCAGATCCAAAGTACGAACTTCAACGACTGGCTGCAGCGCCCGCGGCTCGCTGCCGAGCTCGATACCAAGCAGGGCGGCGGTCTCGTCTATCGCCAGGGACCGCACATGGTGGACATCGTTCGCTTCCTCGGCGGCGGCGTGGTGAAGACGGTGCGCGGCGTCACCGGCCGGGCCGACCCGCATTTCGACACCGAAGGCCATTTCAGCGCGTTGCTCGAATTCGACCATGGCGCCGTGGCGACCTTGACCTTCAACGGCTATGGCTATTTCGACGTCACCGAACTGACCTGGGACATCGGCGAGAGCGGCCATAAGCAGACCGGCGGGCGCAAGTTCCCGCGCAAGCCGCGCCTCACCGGACCCGCCGACCCCACCCGCAAGTCGCAGGGCGCGGAGGCGCGCAAGGTGACAGGGGAGGAGGAACAGGCCGAGAAACGTCGCCAGCCGTTCTTCGGCCTCACCATCGTGACCTGCGAGCGCGGCGCCATCCGCCAGTCGCCGGACGGGCTTTATGTCTATACCGAGGATGGCCGCGAAGAGGTCCTGTGCCCGCCCGGCAGCGGCCGCGATTCCGAATTGCGCGAGTTGGCGGACGCCTTGGCCGCGGGCCGCCCGGGTTTCCCTGACGGCCGCTGGGGCAAGGCGACCCTGGAAGTCTGTCTTGCTATCATGGCGTCGTCGAAAGACGGCCGTGTGCGGAAATTGCACCATCAGGTGCAGGCGCCCTGACGGCAGAGCCCAACAGTCGAGGACGAACGGAAGAAGGTGCGAGCATGCTGACCCGTGAAGAGAACCAGCTTCTGACCCGCGTGGACGCCGATTCGCCCGGTGGCCAACTGCTGCGCCGCTACTGGCAGCCGGTCGCGATCACCGCCGAGCTCACCGACGAGAAGCCGATCAAGGCGGTACGGGTATTGGGCGAGAATCTCGTCGCCTATCGCGACAAGAAGGGTATTTACGGCCTGGTGGGCGAGCAATGCCCCCATCGGCTGGCCTCTCTCGCCTACGGGCGCGTCGACGAGGAGGGCATCCGCTGCCCCTATCACGGCTGGAAATTCAACGCGGCCGGGCGCTGCCTCGAGCAGCCCGCCGAGCCGAAGGGCAGCACCTACAAGAACGAGATTCAGCACGTCGCTTATCCGGTGCAGAAGCTGGGCGGACTGCTGTTCGCCTATATGGGACCGCTGCCGGCGCCCGCGCTGCCGCGCTGGGACGTGCTCGCCTGGGAAAACGGCCGCCGCTGGATCCAGAAGCAGACGCTGCTTAACTGCAATTGGCTGCAATGCATGGAGAACTCGGTCGATCCGTCGCATCTCTACTGGCTGCATGGCGCCACGGCCCACCTCGCCAAGCTCGATCATTACGACGAAAAGCACGAATTCGTCACTTTCGAGTTCGGCATCATGAAGCGCCGCACCACCGGCATCGGCGCGGGCGAGCGCGGCGAGATGGATCAACATCCGCTGCTCTTTCCCAACATTCTGCGTCATGTGCTGAAGACGAAGAACGTCAAGGAAGGCAAGATCCGCCACAACCTGCAATTCCGCATGCCGGTGGACGACACCCACACCCAGGTGTTCGTCGCCTTCTTCGAGCCGTCGGAGACGGAGCGCACCACCCCGGATGCCGACGCGCCAGTGGAATATCTCGATATCCGCGACGAGGCGGGCAAATACCGGCTCGAGAACGTGTTGGTTCAGGATTCGATGGCGTGGGAAACCCAGGGTGGCGTGATGGATCGCTTGCGCGAGCATCTCGGCACCGGCGACAAGGGCCTCGTCATTTTCCGCAAGCTGCTGCGCGAGCAGATCGAGATCGTGCGCCGCGGCGGCACGCCGCTCGGCTGCCTGCCCAAGGATCAGGAGCGGCCGATCATCGAGCTCGATGTCATCAATGAGCGGATCGGCGTCGGCTCGCATAAACGCGACGTCGCTTGAAACAGCGTTACAGGGAGGAAGAGTTCATGGCCGCTACGCCCGACAAGAAGGACCCGAATTACAAGCCCAAGCAGTTCGACACATTCACGAACTGGATGGAGGCGCAGAAGATTCCGGTGATCCGCGGCTTCTTCGTCGAGGACATCAACAAGGCCGAGGTCGGCTACTGGGACCTCAAGGGCATCAACGCCTCCTTCGTCATCCTCGAAGGGGCCGGCGGCACCAACGACGCCTACATCGGCGATATCCCGCCGGCGGGCAAGAGCAGGCCGATCAAGCATCTCTACGAGGAGATGGTCTACGTCACGCAAGGCCATGGCAACACCACCGTATGGCAGCGCGACGGGCGCAAGCATTCCTTCGAATGGGGCCCGGGCAGCCTGTTCGCCATTCCGATCAATGCCTATTACCAGCATTTCAACAGCAGCGGCAGCGAACCGGCGCGCTACTACGCGGTGACCAACAACTGCTTCGTGATGAACCTGTTCCACAACGTGGACTTCGTGTTCAACAGCGACTACGCCTTTACCGACCGCTTCGATCCCAATTCGTCCGACTACTTCAGCGGCGAGGGCGAGATCGAGGGCCGCTTCTTCATGACCACGAACTTCGTGCCCGACACCCGCGAGCTCAAGCTCCTCGACTACAGCGAGCGCGGCAAGGGCAGCACGAACATGAAGTTCAATCTGGCCCAGCAGACCATGGGCGCGCATATCTCGGAATTCCCGGTCGGCACCTACAAGAAAGGCCATAAGCACGGGCCGGGCGCGCACGTCATCATCGTCAGCGGTCAGGGCTATTCGATCCTGTGGCCGGAAGGCGCCGAGCCGCGTCGCGTCAACTGGGGGCCGGGCAGCGTCGTGGTGCCGCCCGACCAGTGGTTCCACCAGCATTTCAACTCGGGCGCCAACCCGGCGCGCTATCTGGCACTGCGTTGGAATAACTTCAAATTCAAGTTCATGAAGGATTCCGAGCTCGGCTCGACCTACACCAGCGTCAAGGAAGGCGGCGGCCAGATCGAGTTCGAGGACGAAGATCCCGCCATCCACCGCGACTTCCACGCCGCCATGCACAAGGCGGGAGCGGAATGCCAGATGGAGTACCACCCGAACTGTCCGAACCGGACGGCGGGCACGGCAGCGGCAAAGAGTGGAGTGCGCGTCACGGCCGAGTAGAACAGGCGGATACCGGACAACCGGCAACGCGTGAATAAGGGAGGCGGCGATGGGACGGCTGTTGGCATCGCCATCGGTGTTGATACTGGCTACAGTATTGGCTCAGGGCGTTGCTCAAGGTGCGGCACAGGAAACCGCGGCGTGGGACAATCTGGTCGCCGCCGCCCAGCGCGAGGGCCGCGTGGTCGTTATAGGCCCGCCGAATTCCGAGGTGCGCCAGTCACTGCCGGCGGCGTTCAGAGCCCGGTACGGCGTCACCGTGGAGTATCTTGGCGGCAGCACCAGCGAGACGGCCGCCCGGCTGCGCGCCGAGCGCAGTGTCGGCCAATATACGGTCGACGTGACTCTCGCAGGCATCCAGTCGATGGCGGGTTTCTATCGCGAGAAGATGGTGATGCCGCTCCGGCCCGAGTTGATCCACCCGGAGGTGGTCGATGGCTCGAAATGGAAGAAGGGCGAGCTGTGGTTCTCCGATCCGGAGCAAAAATACGTGCTGCGGCTGAGCAACTACGTCTCGTCGTTGTTTCACATCAACACGAGCAAGGTAAACCCGGGCGACCTGCGGTCGGCACGCGATCTGCTCGACCCCAAATGGCGTGGGAAGATCGCCATCCAGGATCCCACGGTGCCTGGCAACGGAAACAATATGGCCGCGCAATTCTACGTTTCGCTCGGTGAAGCCTTTGTCAAGCAGCTCTATGTCGACCAGAAGCCGATGATCACCCGCGACACCCGGCAACTGACCGACTGGCTGCTGCGCGGGAGCTATCCGATCGTGTTCGGCGCCGACAGTCCGCAGATCGAAAAACTGCGCGGTGAGGGCATGCCCATCAGCGAGCTGAACGAAATGCCCGATATGCGCCCGTCGGTGATTGCCGGCTTTGGCCTGGTGGCCGTATTCGATCAGTCCCCGCACCCCGCCGCCGCCAGGCTCTTCGTCAATTGGCTCGCGTCCAAGGAAGGTCTCGAAACCTGGTCGCGCGCGACCCTCACCGCGCCGGCGCGCAACGATATCGATGAAGCCAGCTTCCTGGCGCCCGAGATCATTCCGCGCCCCGGGGTCGAGTATTTCGACGGCTATGATTGGGTGTTTACCTTGACGACGAAGGAAGAAGTCCGCCTTCGGATGAAGGATTTGTTGGCACGCTAAAGACGTGAGTCGGCGGCAGTTTGAAAGACGTCATCGTCATGAGGCGACCGCGATGTTGAGTTTGGATGAGAACGAGAATCTGACGCGGGTCGGGCGAGGTACGCCGGCCGGCGAGTTGCTGCGCCGCTATTGGCACCCGATCTGTCCGGCAATAGAGCTCGGCGACGGCACGCGGAAGAAGCGCATCCGCGTGCTCGGCGAAAACCTCGTGCTGTTCCGCGACGGCAAGGGCCGGCTCGGTCTGGTCGCCGAGCAATGCGCTCACCGTCGCGCCTCGCTCTACTACGGCTTCGTCGAGGACGACGGGCTGCGCTGCCCCTATCACGGCTGGAAATACGACGTGAACGGGAGCTGCGTGGAACAGCCGTTCGAGCCTGCCGGCAGTCCATTGAAGAACGAAGTCTGTCAGCCTGCATACCCGGTGCAGAAGCTGGCGGGATTGTTCTGGGCTTACCTGGGGCCCAGCCCGGCTCCGTTGCTGCCGCAGTGGGAACTGCTCGTCAGCACCGCCGGCACCCGGCGCATCGCCGTCCAGGCGCCGTTGGCATGCAATTGGCTGCAGGCCATGGAGAATTCGGTCGATCCGACCCACACCTATTACCTGCACGGTCACATGATGGTCACCAAGGGCCATCCCGAGCGCGGCGCTTATTATTACCGCCCGATCCAGAATTGCGAGTTCGAGGTCGTGAAGGAAAAGACCTGGGCGGGAATTCGCAAGAATCGCACCTTCGGCGGAGAGAAGGCGGAGAAGGAACTCGGCCATCCGCTGATTTTCCCCTGCATCCTGCTGGTGCCTCAGGGCGACGTGGTGGCGCTGCATTTCCGCGTGCCGGTGGACGATTCCCATACGCAGATTTATCGCGTGGAATTCAAGCCCGGCGACGATACCAGGGGCATGAACTGGGAAAATCCGCCGGTCGATTACGACGAGCCGAGCAAGGACGCGGATGGGGAGTATTTCCTCGATACCTTCTATTCCCAGGATGCCATGGCCTGGGAAACCCAAGGCGCGCTGGTCGATCGCTCCAAGGAAAACCTCGGCGTATCCGACCGCGGGGTGGCGCTCTACCGCCGCATGCTGAGAGAGCAGATCGATGCGGTGCGGCAGGGGCAAGATCCGCTCGGCCTCATTCGCGACCCGAAGGAAGACAAGATGATCGTAATCCCGGTATCGCGCTCGGACGGGCTCGGGACCATAAGCACAGGGGAGCAACGCCTATGAATACTGCCGTGAAACCGGACCGACTCGACGTTCACAAGGATTGGCTGGAAGCGCAAAAGATCCCGGTAGTTGGGGGCTTCTTCATCGAGGACATCGACAAGGTCGAGCTCGCCTATTGGGATCTCAAGGGCGTGCCGGCCGCGCTTGCCATCCTCGAAGGCACCGGCGGCACCAACGACGCCTATATCTGCGAGATACCGGCGGCCGGTAAGACCAAGCCGCTGAAGCATATGTATGAGGAGATGGTCTACGTCACCAAGGGCCATGGCAATACCACGGTGTGGCAGAAGGACGGCCGCAAGCATTCCTTCGAGTGGGGTCCGGGCAGCATGTTCGCCATCCCGATGAACGCTTATTACCAGCACTTCAACAGCAGCGGCACCGAGCCGGCGCGGTATTTCGCGGTGACCAATTGCTGCTTCATGATGAAGCTGTTCCACAGCGTGGATTTCATCTTCGACAGCGATTTCGTGTTCCGCGACCGCTTCGACCCGAATTCTGCCGACTACTTCGGCGGCGAAGGCAAGCGCTACGATCGTTTTCTCAGCGCGAATTTCATTCCCGATACCCGCGGCATAAAGCTGAGCGACTATAGCGAGCGCGGCAAGGACAGCACCACCATCATGCTCGATCTCGTGGGTAACACCATGGGCGCGCATATCTCGGAATTTCCGGTCGGGACCTACAAGAAGGCCCATAAGCATGGGCCGGGCGCGCACGTCATCATCCTGAGCGGGAAGGGTTACTCGATGCTGTGGCCGCAGGGCTCGGAGCCTAAGCGGTTCGATTGGCGACCGGGCAGCGTCGTGGTGCCGCCCGACCAGTGGTTCCACCAGCATTTCAACGCCGGCGCCGAGCCGGCGCGCTATCTCGCGCTGCGCTGGCACAACTGGCGCTTCAAATCGGCGATCACCAACAGCGAGGTCGACAATTCCGCGCAGACCAGCGTCAAGCTGGGCGGCGGCCAGATCGAGTGGGAGGATGAAGATCGCAAGATCCATCTCGACTTCCACGACGCCATGCATAAGGTCGGGGCGGAGTGCCGGATGGATTACCACCCGAACTGTCCGAACAAGGCAGCGGGTACGGCAAAGGCGAAGGACGGAGCGCGCGCCGCCGAGTAGAACAGCCGGGCACCGGGCAACGGGCGCCGCCGACGCACCGAAGGCGGCACCGCACAAAAACAGGACCGAGCTTTCACAGGGACTAGGCAAGGAGACCAAAGATGTTCACATCACGGACTGACCTGAAAGAAAGGTCTGGGCGCGTCATGATCGCGGCCATCGGTTGTCTCGCCGCGTCGGCGGGCTGGAGCGGCATAGCCGCGGCCGAGGACTATTACAAGGACAAGACCTTCACGGTCGTGGTCGCCTCGAATCCGGGCGGCGGCACCGACACGACGGCACGCCTCGTCGCCCGCTACTGGGGCGACCACATCCCGGGAAAGCCCAACGTTCTCGTCAGAAACAAGCCGAATCAGGTCATCGCGGCGAACGAGTTGCAGCACCAGACCCGTCCCGACGGCTTGTCGGTCGCCGTCTTCGCCGGCGCGGGGTCGCTCGGGCCGTACGTCCGTAAGTCCTCGGCCGTCAAATACGATCCGCTGAAGTGGGGCTTCGTGGGCTCCGTCGAGCGCGGCTCCACGATCCTGCTGGTCCGTAAGAACAGCCTCGACCGCTTGAAGAATTCCAAGGCCGAGCCCGTCGCGGTGGGCTCCGTGTCGACCGACCGGCCGCAGGATTCCATGTCCGTGTTCGGCGCGGAGAAGCTCGGCTGGAACATCAAGTTCGTCCTCGGCTATCCCAGCTCCAACGACATGTATCTTGCCTTCGAGCGCGGCGAGATCGACATATTCGGTTCCGGCACGACGAAAATCATCAAGCGATTCCTCAGTTCCGGCGAGGCGGTGCCGCTCGCGGCCGAATCGCCGCGCCGCGATTTCGCCGACGTGCCCACCTTCGAGAAGATTCTCGGCGACAAGAAGCCGACCGGCAACGAGTGGAAGGCGTTCCGCGCGTGGTCGGGGCCGAGCGCGGTGGACAAGTATTTCGCGACCGCGCCCGAAACGCCCAACAATCTGCTGCATATCCTGCGCGTATCGTTCAAGGCGGCGACCGAGGATCCGCGTTTCGAGGAGCAGGCGCAAGCGACGCTCGGGGATGCGTTCCAGATCATGACCGGGCCGGAAGTCCGCGACACCATCGAGGATATCGTCGTCGTGCCGCCGGAGGTCGTGGAGGTCGCCAATGGACTCCGCAAGAAATACGGCCTGCCGCTGATCTCGAAGCTGAAATGACAACGCGCGAAGGGTTCACCTGTCGAGGTGGAACGGATGTTCACGTTATCCGGGTCAGTTCCCGGTTTCGCTCGTGTCCGACGGCTCGCCGGCGTGCTGGTGCTGTCGCCGGCCGTTGCGGTCGCGGGTGACGGTGCGCGTAGAAATATCGTTTGCCGCTGGCGAGCGAGATGAAATAGGCCGAAGAACCGCACGATAGAATCGGCAGAATCGGCCATAGACAGGGAGACCACAGATGTTCATGTCACGGATTTTCGGCCAGAGGATACGGCCCCACGCGCTCGCCCTCGCCGGCTGCATGATTGTCGCATCCGGCGGCGGGGCGGCGCTCGCTCAGGATTTCTACAAAGGCAAGACCTTGACCGTGGTGGTTGCCTCGAATCCGGGCGGCGGAACGGACACTACGGCTCGCCTGGTGGCGCGGTTCTGGGGCGGCCACATCCCGGGCAAACCGGAGGTCCTGATCCGCAACAAGCCGGTCAACGTGATCGCGGCCAACGAGCTGCAGCACCAAACCCGCCCCGACGGCTTGACGGTCGGCGTGTTCGCCGGTGGCGATACGCTCGGCCCGGTGGCGCGTAAGGCGGCCGCGGTGAAATTCGATCCGACGATTTGGGGCCACGTCGGATCGGTCGAGCGCGGCTCGACCGTGCAGATCGTGCGCAAGAGCGCTCTCGGTCGGCTGAAGGACCCGAAGGGCAAGCCGATCGCCGTCGGCTCGGTCGCCGCCGACCGGCCGCAGGACGCCATGGCGCTGTTCGGGGCCGAGTACCTCGGCTGGAACATCAAATTCGTGCTCGGTTATCCGAGCTCGAGCGAGGTCTACCTCGCCTTCGAGCGCGGCGAGATCGACATGTTCGGCTCGGGCACCAACAAGATCCTCAAGCGCTTCATCGACAGCGGCGAGGCGGTGCCGCTGGCCGCCGAGAGCCCGCGCCGGGACTTCCCCAATGTGCCGGTCTTCGACGCCTACATGGGCGACAAGAAGCCTTCCGGCAAGGAATGGCAGGCCTTCCGCGCCTGGGCCGGCCCCAGCACCATCGACAAGTTCTTCGTCGTGCCGCCGGGCACGCCCGACGCGCTTCTCCAGGCATTGCGCACTTCCTTCATGGTAGCGACCAAATCGCCCGAATTCGAGAAGCAGGCGGAAGCCGCGCTCGGCGACGGCTTCAACATCCTCAGCGGCGAGGAGACCCACACCCAGATCAAGGCCGTGCTCGTCGTCTCGCCGGAGGTGCAACAGGTCGCCAACGCCCTGCGCAAGAAATATTCGCTGCCTATCGTTTCGGATCTGAAATAGCCGCCGTCGTCCGCGACGGCGTGAAAAGGACTTTTTATGGTTGAAGCCGCATTCGCCGGGCTCTACGCGATGATCGCGCCCTGGCCCCTGTTCTTCCTGTTCCTCGGCGTCATGATCGGCGTGTGGGGCGGGGCGATGCCCGGAGTCGGCGGTCCGTCTCAGCTCGCCATGCTGCTGCCCTTCGCCATGATCATGGAGCCGATGAATTCCATCGCCTTCCTGATCGGCGTCGCCTCGGTCGGCAACACCGGCAACACCTTCACCTCGATCCTGATCGCGGTGCCCGGCGGCTCCGGTTCCCAGGCGACGGTGCTCGACGGCTACCCCATGGCGCGAAAAGGCGAGGCCAAACGGGCGCTCTCCGCCTCCTTCATGGCCTCCATGCTGGGTGGCCTGATCGGCGCCTTCTTCCTGTTCGTCTCCATCCCGCTGATGAAGCCGCTCATCCGCAGCTTCGGCTCTCCCGAGCTCTTCATGTTCACGCTTTGGGGCCTGAGCATGGTGGGCGTGATGAGTTCCGGCGCGCCGCTCAAGGGGCTCACCGCAGGCATTCTCGGCGTATTGCTGTCTACGATCGGGCAGGACGAGAAGTCCGGTGTCATGCGCTTCGATATCGGCGAGCCGTACCTGTGGACCGGCATCAGCATCGTGCTGATCTCTCTCTCCGTCTTCGCCATTCCGGAGGTGATCGGCATGGCGAGCCGCAAGGGCAAGGTGGCGGAGGTCGGCGAACTGACGGGCACCGGCATCTGGCAGGGCATCAAGGATTGCTTCATCCATTGGTGGCTGCTCATCCGCTGCTCGCTGATCGGCGTCTGGGTCGGCATCCTGCCCGGGCTGGGCAGCTCGGTCGCGGACTGGTTCGCCTATGCCCACGCGCGCCAGACCGAAAAGAACAACGAAACCTTCGGGCGTGGCGACGTGCGCGGCGTGATCGGCCCGGAGGCGTCGAACAATGCCAAGGAGGGCGGCGACCTGATCCCGACCCTGCTGTTCGGCATTCCCGGCGGCAGCTCCGCGGCCCTGCTGCTGGTCGCCTTCGTCGCGGTCGGACTGCGGCCGGGACCGGACATGGTGGTGCAGCAGCTCGACTATATCTTCGCGGTCCTCTGGGCACTGATCTTCTCACAGGTCCTGGCTTCCGTGGTGTGCTGGGCGCTGATCAAGCCGGCGGCGAAGATCTGCTTCTTCCCGTTCTTCGTCCTGGTCCCGGTGATCATCGCGCTGTCGTTCCTCAGCGCCTTCGCCGCGACCTTCACCTTCGCCGACATCATCACCCTGATGGTGCTGTCGCTGTTCGGCTACCTGATGAAGGTGAACGGCTGGCCGCGCGCGCCGCTGGTGCTCGGCTTCATCCTCGGCGGCAAGATGGAGCTCTATTTGTGGCTTTCGGTCGCCCGCTACGACATGGAGTGGGTCTGGCGGCCCGGCGTGATGCTGCTCGGTCTGCTGATCCTCGGCACCTATCTCTATCCGGTTCTGCGCCGGCCGAAGAGGGCCGCGGCACCCGGCGCGGCGGTGGCGTGATGTCATTCTCGAACAAGGTCAAGCTATCATGACGATCGCAGGCAGACTCCGTTTCCGTACTTCGGATCTTTTCACCGTCTTCATCATCGCGCTCATCGCCGGCGCGCTGATCATGGCGTCCGAGTGGACATTGCGCGCCTCGGTTCTGATCCTCGTCCTGGGATCGGGCGGGCTCGTCCTGGCCATCGCGCAGCTGTTCGTCGACACGTTCCACCGCGCGCCGGACAAGCCGGTGTCCGGGCCGCAGTACGAGGTGCCGTCGTTCGACGAAGCCGACCCGTCGATGATCTCCAAGAGCACGCTCGAGATCTGGCTCTGGATGGTCGGCCTGGTGTGCGCGATTCCGATCATCGGCATGCCGATCGCGCTCACCCTGTTCGTGCTCCTCTATTGCAAGATCTATGGCGCGAGTTGGCTGGTATCGCTCTTCTCGGCGGGGCTCGTCGCCGTCTTCATCTGGGGCATCTACATCCGTCTGATGCATGTCTATTGGCCGGATTCGCTGCTCGGCCGCTATATCGAGGGGATCTAGGCCGGGGAAGATCCATCGCATTTCATCATGACGTCAGCACGGAGAAAGGTATCACCATGGACAAGATCAGTTTTCCCTACCGCTCGAGCAGCCATTTGGCGCTGCTTCACGTCGTCGCCGAATCGGGCAGCTGGGAAAAGCAGGCGCTGGATGTCGACTACGACTGGAAGATCAGCGCCACCGAGTCGCACCGCGACATTCCGACCAGCGACGTGGAATTCGTCGGCGGCAACCATGTCTCGACCTATGGCCATCGCGCGCGCGGCGACAATTGGGTCTATCTTGGCCAGACGGTCACGCAGGTGAACCACAAGCTGTGCGTGCGGCCCGATTCCGGCATCTTTGGCGTCGCCGACCTGCGCGGCAAGAAGATCGGCGTGCGCGGATCTCATCCGGAGCTCAATGACTGGGTATTCCTCAAGCAGCATGGCCTCGATGTCGACCGCGGCGACATCGAGATGATCAACCAGATCAAGATCAAGAAAGGCAATATGGATGCCGAGCCCGGCCAGGAGGAACAGGAGAAGCTGCCGAAATGGGGCTTCGTCAAGAACGGCAAGGTCGACGCCGCGTTCCTGACGCCGCCGCAAACCGTGTTCGCCGAGCGCGCCGGTCTCAAGATCATCGATATCGAGCCGCTGCCGATGATCAACTTCACCACGATCTCGACCAGCGCCACCTTCGTGCAGAAGCATCCCGAGCTCTGCGAGCGGTTCATCAAGGGGCTGCTCGAGGGCATCGCCTTCTTCAAGACCCAGCCGGAAAAGACCAAGGCAATCATCAAGCGTCGCCACAACAGCGAGGGCGAGCTCGACGACGAGATGGTCGACATGCTCTACACCGACCTGGCGAGAATTCTCGAGCCCAAGCTCTATCCGACCATGGCGGCGATCGGCAATGTGTATCAGGAAGCCCTGCGCGTGGACCCGGACGCGCGCAAGGTCAATCCGCTGTCACTGTGGGACATGCACATCGTGCGCAAGATCGACGACTCGGGCTTCATCGACCGGCTCTACGGCAACAAGCCAGCGTGAGGCGTAGCATATAGGTCGTCACCCTCTGGCTCGACCCGAGGGGCCATTGTACAATGGCCAGCGCTCGTGCGCGTGGCGAATTTCAATGGATGCTCGGGTCAAGCCCACTACTGTCCGTTGAGACCGGTGGAGGTTGGAAGCGTCGCTTCGTGGATGCCCCGAACAAGTCCACGGCTGTCCGGTTAAGGCCTGCGGAGAATGGAAACGCCGATTCGTGGATGCCCCGAACAAGTCGGGGCATGACGGTTTTTATGGGATTTCCGCCCAGTTTCGTCATGGCCCGATTCAGTCGGGCCATTCACGTCAAGCCGCCGCTCGTGACTGTGACGATCGGTGTCCGTCCTCCGCGAATCCAGTATCAAATATCATCCTGTCAGCGGTTTCCTGGGAAACTCGGATGCTGAACCGGACAGCCGTGGATTTAATCGGGCCATCTCTTTCCGCGCCGCTCTTTGCGGCGAGAGATGGCCCGATCAAGTCGCGCCATGACGATGAAAGGATGGCTGGCAAGCGAGAGCCGCCCGCCACGCTCGCCTACTTCAATATCTCGTTGAACAGGGTGGCCATGCGGTCCTGATAGGCGCGCATTTCCTCGGTCTGGCCGCCGACATACTGATCGAGCTTGTCGGTATCGATCGCGCCATCCGGATCACCGGATGGGATGCCCTTGCGCCGGCTGTTCAGCTGGGTCGCCCGCATGAGAGACTTCTGCACCTCTTCCTTGAGAATCCAGTTGATGAAGACCTTGGAGGCGTTGGGGTGCGGCGCGCCCTTGATGTACTGGATGCCGCCCACGCCCTGCGACCAGGAGTAGGTGCCCTTGATCTTGACGAAATCGTCGATGGAAACGCCACGCGACGCGTACTCGACCCAGGCCGCCGTCGGAATTCCGAAAGCGACCGGATAGCGGCCCGAAACCAGCCATTGCATCTGCAGGCGAGGCTCCTTGCTCACCACCGGCTCTTGATCGCGGTAGAGCTTGCGAACGAAATCCTCGCCATAGGCCTTGAGCAGCACCGAGGCGCCCGTCAGCGGCGAGCCGCCGCGCGGATCGGCCATGGAGATCTTACCCTTCCACTGCGGATCGGTGAGATCCCTGAAATCGAGCCCGCCGGGGTTGCTCACGAACTTCTTGTTGTAGTAGGCGATGGTCTGGTCGTGCATGACGAAGCCGAGGAAGTGCTTCTTCTCCTTGTCGAGGAAGAGCCCGTCCATGCCGCCGTGCCATTTCTCGTCGCCGAGAATATCGGGCAACACCAGCAACTCACGCACCGGCTGGATATAGCCCTGCTTCTTCAAGTTGTAGGACAGGTTGTCCGGTCCGCCGACCCGCAGGTCCCACAGATACTGGCCCACCTCCTGCTCCTTGACGATGCGCGGCCAGAATTCGCGCGAGGCTGCCGGCGTCATCTTGAGCTCGATTTCGGGAAAGGACTTTTTCCATTCGACATTGAGGGCGTCGCGCCAGACGCGGCCCGACGGCGCCGAAATGATGATCTCGCCCTCCTTCTTGGCGGCGGCCACCGTGCGGTCCCAGTCCTGTTTCCAGTCCTGCGCGGCGACGGGCGACGCGGCCGCGGCAAGGATTGCCCATAGACCGACACCGATCCAGCGCGAAGCCATGCGGATGGTTGCCCCTCTCGTCGTCATGCCTGCCTCCCTGTTTGGAGTTTGTTCTACCGCCGGGATGCCGTTGTTGGCGGTTTTTGACCGCGGCGGTGCGCTATTTGGCCTGCAACGCCCGTGTGCCGTCCAGCGGAAAATATGGTACAGGAGAGGCATAAGCGTTCGAGTTCTCCTCGGCAGGTTGCCGGGCGGCCAGGGATCAGGCGATGAAGGCGAAACCACCGGATCAGACGAACGACATCAGTTTCGACGCGGACGAATATGGCAACCGCTCCACCGTGTTGGCGTTCGCCATCCTGAAGGCGCTGATTGCCGAAGGGCGCTCGGCGACCCTGCGCGACCTGGCCAAGGCGGTCCAGCTTACGCCGAGCCGCACCCATCGCTTCCTCGCCGGCCTGATCAAGGTCGGCGTGGTCACTCAGAACCGCGAATCGGGTAAGTACGATCTCGGCCCCGGCTTGATCGAGCTCGGCATGAACGCCCTGCGCCGGGTCGATGTCATCAAGCTCGGCATCGAGGCGACTGAACAATTGGCCATGGAGACCGGCATGGTCTCGATCCTATGCATCTGGGGCGGGGACGGGCCGACGGTCATCAAATGGGCCCAAGGCAGGACCATCACGGCCTTCCACATCCGCGAGGGCATCGGCCTACCGCTCTTGACCACGGCGACCGGCAAGATCTTTCTCGCCTTCCTGCCTGCCCATCAGACCGAGAAGATCGTCGGCGATCAGATTCAAAGCCTGAGCGCGGCAGGCGCGACGGTCAAGCTGAGCGAGATCGACCGGATGAAGGCGACCGTGCGGCGCAAGGGGATCGCCTCATCCCACGGCAAGACCTATCCGGAATTCACCGCCATCTCCTGCCCCGTGTTCGACCATAACGGCGGCATCAAGCTGGCGCTGACGCTGATGGGCGATGCATCCGTCGAGCCGGTCGATGAGGATGGGGCACTGGCCGGTGCGCTGAAGTCGGCCGCGCGCGAGTTGAGCCATAAGATCGGCTATATCGAGAACGCCGACAAATACAGGCTCGCCGGCCTGTCCCAAGATTCCGTCTAACGCGCCGTACAGAGCGTCACGCCAGCATCATGCCGTGCGGTAGCCGATTTTGCGGCTGATGGCGCGCGCCGTCATGGCGACTCCGAAGGTCAGGCATACGATCAGCACGCCGACGATGGCGGCCGGCTCGTATTGGCCGTCGGTCATGTAGTCGACCTGGAGCAGGGCGAGCGGCCGATTGTCGCCGGTGACGATCATCACGATGTTGGAGATGTTGCGCGCCGCCGCGCTGAAGATCAGCAGCGCGACGGAGATCAGCACGGGGCCGAGGATCGGCAGGACGATACGCCGGAACGTATAGAGCCAGCTCGCTCCGGATACGAACGAGGCTTCTTCCAGATCGTTGCCGAGCTGCACCATGTTGCTCTTGATGAGCTGCACGCCGGTCGTCACCGAATTGATCAGCACGGCGACCACGAGGATGATGATGGTGCCGTAGAACGGCTGCAGCACCGGCACGGTCAGGAACATCCACAACAGGCCGAGCCCGAGGATGATGCCGGGCAGCGTGGCCGGCAGCCAGGTTACGAAATCGAGAGCTTGGCGCCCGGCATATTTGGTGCGCACCGAGATATAGGCGACGAGCGAGAACCAGGTGACGCCGACGATGGCGGCGCTGCCCGCCAGGATCAGGGTGTTCATCAGCGAGTGAATCAACAGCGGGTCGCTCATTACCGATTCCCAGTGGTCCATCGTCCAGATCTTGTCCAGGTGGAATTGCCCGAACAGGTTCATGAACGTGCTCATCAGCAGGCAGACCACGGGCACCACGGTGATGCAGATGCCGAGCGTCAGGAGCAGGCCGAACACGATCCAGCGCCAGCCGCGCAACTGCAGCGGCCTGACCTGGAAATGGCTCGTTACGGTGACGAAGGAGCGCTTCGACAACAGCCGCTGCTGCCAGACGATGAGCGGCAGCACGATGAGCAGAACGGAGAGCCCGAGCACGGTGGCCGCGTTGAACATCGGCGGGCTGCCGGATACCAGTTGGTACATCTTGGTGCTGAAGACGTAGAGGTGGAACGGCGGCCCCAGGATGAGCTCGATCTCGAACGATTCCAGCGCATGGGTGAGCGAGATCGCCAGGGTGATGAGGATGGCCGGCATCAGCACCGGAATCAGGATGCGCCAGATGGTGCGCAGCGGGCCGCAGCCGGCGATGCGCGAGGCTTCCTCGAACGAGCTGTCGAAGTTGCGGAAGGCGGGGGTCAGGAAGATGTATTTCGCCGCGATCGAGCGCGCCGCCAGATGGGCGAAGATGATGCCCCAGAACGAATAGATGTTGAACGGCGACTCGCGCAGGTCGAACGCCGACATCAGCAGCGCGTTGACCACGCCATAGTCCGGGTCGAACAGGAAGATCCAGCCGAGCAGCACAGGCAGGGTGGGTAGGAAGAACGCGATCCAGAAGAAATTGTCGATCAGCTTCTTTCCGGGAATATCGGTGCGTGCCACGAGCCACGCGATCAGGATGGCGGTCGGCATCGCCACCACTTCGAGGATGATGACGATCTTGAAGGTATTGAGGATCGCCTGAACGATGCCCGGCTGAGTCCAGGCATAGATCCAGGGAAAGAAGCTCATGGTCTTGGTGCCGTCGGCTTCATCGACGATGAAGCTGCCATAGACCAGCAGCGCCAGCGGATAGAGCACGAACAGCGCCATCACCAGCAGCACGGCGGTGCAGAAGCCGGTGAGGACCCAACCGCGCTTGGATTTCGGTTCGAGCCGCAATGGGAGGGTTCGAGCGAGCGTTAACGCCATAGAGCGACTTCCTTCGACAGCGCGACTGGCGCAGGAGGCCCATGCGGTCCCGGCAACTCGGGAGAGCTATCCTGGCGCAACGTGGGCAAGGTTATTGTTGGTTACATGCTAGACGACAAGGCGCGGATCGGCACAGACTTTGCGCACCGGTCCGCGGGTCAAAGCGGCAAAATCCGGCCCCGCCGACGCTCGAGGCGCGATCGCCGGGCTGGTGGCCATTGCCGAAAAAGGGCGGATTGCCCCGCGCTCCGGGTCATCGAAGCGTTGTCCGTTCCCGGTTGAAGTCCCTGTCTTCGCCGCAATTTACACCCCTAAGCCTATGAGTTGACGGCTACTCGGCGATTTTCTAAAATGCGTATTAGAAATCTCATCATGATGATTGGGTTTCGGGCTGTCAAGAAACGCCCGGGCCGGCATAAGACATGAGACGCCTGGGAGGGCGGCGGCAACCTCCCGACGCGATGACCTATAAAAGCCGCGGGGGAAAGCGAGCATGAGACGGGAATCGATCCTATTCAGCCCGGGTGCCTGGGTGCCGCTGGCCGTCGCCATCGCGCTGTTCGGCGCGCTGGTCACCGCCTCGGCCGGCGCGCAGGAGCGTCCGCCTGCCGATTGGAAACAGCAGTGGGACACCGCGGTGGCGGCCGCCAAGAAAGAGCGCGAGTTGATCATCTCCGCGCCGTCGGGCCGCGTGTGGCGCGATGCGCTGATGGAATTCCAGAAAACCTATCCCGAGATCGAGCTCAAGATCACCGCCGCGGCGTCGCGCGAATTCTGGCCGCGCGTGCTCAAGGAGCATGAGGTCGGCCAGTATCTGTGGGACCTGCGGGTCGGCGGGCCGGACAATCTGTCCTACAACATGAAGGCACGCGGCCATCTCGATCCGGTGCGCCAACTGCTGATCTTGCCGGACGTGGTCGACGACAAGTTGTGGCACGGCGGGCTTGACGGCCTCTTCCTCGATCGTGACAAGCGCTACTACCTGGGCTTCGCGATGTATGAGCAGACGATCGCCCATTACAACAACAAGGTCATCACCAAGCCCGGCGGCCTGAGCTATCAGGATCTGCTCGATCCCCAGTGGGCGGGCAAGATCTCCATGGCCGATCCGCGCGGCGGCGCGGCGCTGACCGGCACCGCCGTCCTTTACAAGCTCCTCGGCGAGGACTACCTGCGCAAGCTGGTCGAGCAGCAGAAGCCGATCATCACCAAGGATGCGCGCCAGCAGATGCAATGGCTGGCCTCGGGCCGTTACCCCATCACGTTCGGCGTGCCGACGGCGGCGTTCGTCGAGTTGGCCCAGCGCGGCGCCAGCATCGCGGAATTCGTCAATGTCGGTGGCGTGGTATCGTGGGTGCAGGGTGTCGGCGGCATCCAACTGCCGAAGAATCCGCCGCATCCCAATGCGGTGAAGGTGTTTGTCAATTGGATCCTGACCGAAAAGGTGCAGACCGAACTGATGCAGGCCACCAAGCTCAATAGCCGGCGCAAGGGTGTGCCGCTCGGGGATCCGAGCGTCGCCCTCGATCCGGCAAAGATCGACCGATATGTCGGCTCGCAGACCGAGGAAATGCAGGATTTCCAGGACAAAGCGGCGGACTTGTTCCGCACGCTGATTCAGTAGAAAGCGCGGTCTTTAGGTGAATTCGAGAAAGACAAAAATTCCGAAATCGAGGCTACTCGGCCGAGTGTCGAGACGATAGCCTTTCGCACGGCCTTCCATGGCACGCAGCATGGGCAGCGGGCGCGGGAAGGCCGAACCCGCCCAAGCGCGGCAAACAAGACGCCGGGTGGAAACGCAGGGAGTTTGGGCAGTGTTTGGACGAGTGAGTTCGCCTGTTGTCGCCGACGCGCGTGATCGCGCCGCGCCTTCGTCGGCGCAGTCCACCGGTCGCGCCCGCGCCATATCGTGCATTTCGCCCCGTTCCCCGCTTCCAACCACGATTGATCGAAGGAGACCGCAATGGCTGAAATCGTCGGCTGTGTCGCTATGTCCCATGGCCCGCAGCTCCTGACACCGCCCGACAAATGGTCGCAGCTTCCGACGCGCGTCAAGGGCCCGTTTCATCCAAAGGCAGGCATCGCGGCGGATCTCACGCCGGAGGCCATGCGGGCTCATTCCGAGCGTTGCAACAAGGCGATTTCAGCGCTTGGTGACAAGCTGCGCGCGTGGAATCCCGATGTGCTGGTGGTGATCGGCGACGACCAGGAGGAGAACATCCTGGCGGACAATACGCCGCCCTTCACCATCTTCATGGGCAAGGAAGCGGACGCGACGCTGCATTACACCTATTTCGGCAACAAGGAAGAAACCCAGATCACCCGTTATCAGGTGGATGCGCCGCTCGCCGAGTCGCTGCTGCTCGGGCTGATGGACGAAGAGTTCGATCCGTCCTGGTCGCGCGAGACCCGTTACCACGGCGGCCTGGGCCATGCCTTCGGCCGCGCGCTCAAGCTGCTGCTGCCGGACTGTCGTATTCCGATCATCCCGGTGATGGTCAATACCTATTACCCGCCGGCGCCTTCCGCCAAGCGCTGCTTCGATTTCGGCGCCGCCATGGGCCGCGTGCTGTCGCGCCACGCGGATACCAAGCGCATCGCCGTCATCGGTTCCGGCGGGCTGAGCCACACCAAGATCGACGAGGGCCTCGACCAGAAGGTCATCAAGGCGATCGAGGCCAACGACAGCAAATACCTGACGTCGCTGCCGTCGGACGTGCTGGTCACCGGCACCTCGGAAATTCGCAACTGGATCGTGGTGGCGGGTGCCGCCGGCGCTTCCGGCAAGATGGTCGACTACGTGCCGTGCTACCGGAACGAGCAGGGCGTCGGCTGCGCCATGGGCTTCGCCGTGTGGGAACGCGCGGCGGCCTGATTTAGGGGGCGCGCGGGCGGCAGGGGGCTGCCCGCGCCAAGGACAACAACGGGAGAACGGCTTTGATCATCGATATCCACGCCCATTTCACGGCGCCTGACGAACT
>CAZOBN010000010.1:0-53919 GCA_964577835.1 uncultured Rhizobiaceae bacterium | reverse complement strand
CGCATGCTGCCGATGATGATGACGGCGGCCGGCACCGTGGCGCCGGCCCGCGTCTTCATCATGGGTGTCGGCGTCGCCGGGCTGCAGGCCATCGCCACCGCGCGCCGGCTCGGCGCCGTGGTCTCGGCGACCGACGTGCGCCCCGCGACCAAGGAGCAGGTCGAGAGCCTCGGCGGCAAGTTCGTGATGGTCGAGGACGAGGAGACCAAGCAGGCCGAAACCGCCGGCGGCTATGCCCGCGAGATGTCCGACGACTACAAGCGCAAGCAGGCGGCGCTCATCGCCGAGACCATCAAGAAGCAGGACATCGTCATCACCACGGCGCTGATCCCGGGCCGCAAGGCGCCGGTGCTGGTCACTCCGGAGATGGTCGCGACCATGAAGCCCGGCGCCGTGATCGTCGATTTGGCAGTCGAGGCGGGCGGCAACTGCCCGCTGTCCAAGCCCGACCAGATCGTCGAGGTCTACGGCGTCAAGATCGCCGGCTTCACCAATCTGCCGAGCCGCATTCCGGAAGACGCCAGCGCGCTCTATGCCAAGAACCTGCTCGCTTTCGTGACGCCGTTGATCGACAAGGCGACCAAGGCGCTCAAGATCGACATGGCGGACGAGATCGTCGCCGGCTCGTTGGTCGTGCGCGACGGCCAGATCGTGCATCCCGCCTTGACACAAGGGTCGCCCGGTTAACGTTCGATGCGGCCGTGAAGCGTGCCGATGACAGAGCCTTTGGAGAAAGACGTGGCGAGAACCAACGTAGACAGCGCAGACTCAGGTAACGGCTTGACGTGGATGCCCCGAACAAGTCGGGGCATGACGAGCTATTGTTGGACTCCTGCTTTCGTTCGTCATGGCCCGATTTATTCGGGCCATCCACGAATCATCGTTTCCAGCATCCGCGGGCTAACCAGACAATAGTGCCATGACACAAGGAAGCAACTGAGATGGACGCGGTCGATCCCTTCGTCTTTCGCCTGGCGATCTTCGTGCTCGCCATTTTCGTCGGCTACTACGTGGTGTGGAGCGTGACGCCCGCGCTGCATACGCCGCTGATGAGCGTGACCAACGCGATCTCGAGCGTGATCGTGGTCGGCGCGCTGATCGCCGCCGGCCCGGCCGGTTTCGAGCTGTCGAAGATCTTCGGCCTGGTCGCCACCGCGCTCGCCGCGGTCAATATCTTCGGCGGCTTCCTGGTCACTCAGCGCATGCTGGCGATGTACAAGAAAAAAGAAAAGAAGAAGTAGGAGCACCGGTCCATGTCAGCCAATCTCGCGGCGCTCCTCTACCTGCTGAGCTCCATCCTCTTCATCATGGCGCTGCGCGGGCTGTCGAGCCCGGAAAGCTCGCGGCGCGGCAATTACCTCGGCATGCTCGGCATGGCGATCGCGGTGGGCACCACCATCGCCTCGCCCGGCGTCATGTCCTATGCCGAAATTCTCGCCGCTCTGGCGATCGGCGGCGCGGTGGGCGCGGTGACCGCCCGGCGCGTGCAGATGACCCAAATGCCGCAGCTCGTCGCCGCCTTCCATTCTCTGGTCGGCCTCGCCGCCGTGCTGGTCGCCGCCGCGGCGTTCTACAATCCAGCCGCCTATGGCATCGTCGATGCGGCAGGCCTGCTCAAGTTCTCCTCGCGCATCGAGATGTCGCTCGGCATCGTCATCGGCGCCATTACCTTTTCGGGTTCGATCGTCGCCTTCGCCAAGCTCGCGGCGCTGGTGTCCGGCAATCCGCTGGTGTTCAAGGGCCAGCATTTTCTCAACCTGCTGCTTGGCCTGGTCATCGTGGGCCTCATCGTCGCCTTCTGCATGAACCCGGACCCGCGCTGGTTCTGGGCCATGACGGCGCTCGCCTTCGTCGTCGGCTTCCTCATCATCCTGCCGATCGGCGGCGCCGACATGCCGGTGGTCGTCTCCATGCTCAACAGCTATTCGGGCTGGGCGGCGGCGGGCATCGGCTTCACGCTCGAGAACACCGCGCTGATCGTCACCGGCGCGCTGGTCGGCTCGTCGGGCGCGATCCTCAGCTACATCATGTGCAAGGGCATGAACCGCTCCTTGTTCAACGTGATCCTCGGCGGCTTCGGCGGCGACACGGCGGCCGCCGGCGGCCCCGGCAAGACCGATCGTCCGGTCAAGTCGGGCAGCGCCGACGATGCCGCCTTCATCATGAAAAACGCCGGCAAGGTCGTCATCGTGCCGGGCTACGGCATGGCGGTGGCGCAAGCGCAACATGCCCTCAGGGAGATGGCCGACCGCCTGAAGGCCGAAGGCGTCGAAGTCTCATACGCCATCCATCCGGTGGCCGGCCGCATGCCGGGCCACATGAACGTGCTGCTGGCCGAAGCGAATGTCCCTTACGACGAAGTGTTCGAGCTGGAGGAGATCAACTCCGCCTTCCAGACCGCCGACGTCGCCTTCGTCATCGGCGCCAACGACGTGACCAACCCGGCGGCGCGCGACGATCCGCAGAGCCCGATCTACGGCATGCCGATCCTCGATGTGGACAAGGCGAAAACCGTGCTGTTCGTCAAGCGCTCCATGGCGAGCGGTTACGCCGGCGTGGACAACACGCTGTTCTACCGCGACAACACCATGATGCTGTTCGGCGACGCCAAGAAAATGTGCGAAGAGATCGTCAAAGGGCTGGGGTGAGTGCCCATCTATTTAGCAGATCATAAAGCCGCTCAGACCTTGGGCGGCTTTTTTGTCACCCGGGGTGACGGACAGGTCGTAGGACGACTGGAGATTGAGCCGGAACTGCGCGCTCGTGCCGAAGAAGCGGCCGAGGCGTAGCGCTATATCCGCGGTGACGGCGCGCGGATTTTTCCCGTTCAGGATGCCGGCGATGCGCGACGGCGGAACGCGCAAGGCCATTGCCAGCCCATGAGGTGTGATACCCAGCGGTTTTAAAAACTCCTCGGCGAGGATATCGCCTGGGCGGGTGCGGATGCGCGGCATGATCAGGTCGTCCTCGGTCACAAAAGCGGCTATCACGCGGCGCGAGGCTTGATGGCCTTGCGAATTTCGGCGCCGCGCTCGATTTCCGCTTCACGCAGCTCGTAAGTTTTCTGAATATCGAGCCAGAAACCCGGCGTGGTGCCGAAATAGGCACTCAGCCGCAAATCCGTATCGGCCGTCACCGCGCGCGTGCCGCGCAAAATGGCCGCGACACGGTTTGCCGGCACGCCGATCGCGCTGGCGAGTCGCCGCGCAGACATCCCGATCGTCTCCAACTCCTCGGCCAGAATCTCGCCCGGATGGATCGGCGGCATCTTGTTGACCGGCTTTTTCATGTGGGCATTTTCTTTCATCATCCGGCGAACTGGACAACAAAAAACCCCCGCGCTTTCGCATCGGGGGTTTTCGATTTTCCGTGTGCCTAGGGTCTAGTACCCCTCGCGCTCCATGCGCTTGCGCAGCAGCTTGCGGTAGCGGCGGACGGCCTCGGCGTGTTCGCGGGCGCGGCGCTCGGACGGCTTCTCGTAGTTCCGGCGCATCTTCATTTCGCGGTAAATTCCCTCGCGCTGCATCTTCTTCTTGAGTGCGCGCAAGGCCTGATCGACGTTGTTGTCCTTAACGTGTACCTGCAAGTGGCTCACCGCTCCTTCGGGCGTTCCGTTCGTGGTCTGCCACATTGGGGGCCAGAGGTCACAGAACGGGGTCAAATCAAGTCATCCCGGAACCCAGGGCTCCGAGAGAGTTGCGGCTTGTATCACAGGCATTTAAGCCCGGCAAGGGGCCTCTTTTCCGGCGCCGGTTCCCCTAATTTTATGCCTTTTCACGGCAACACGCCACCCGCCGGCTCGAAAGGGGGCGGCCATGCCCCCTCCCCGTAAGGCCTACGCCCGGCTGGCTGCGCTGCTGCCAAATTGGCATTTGCGCCCCGGCTCGTCTCTCGCAGGTGTCTAGAGGACGTTCGCGCGGCCGATCCGCGGATTCGGCTTAGCGCGGTTCGTCGTCGTCCGCTTTGCCGCCGAGGCTATGCTGGATTTCGCTGACGGTGGCCCGGGTGAGTTCGATTTCCTCCCGCAACTCCTGGGCGAATTCGCCGTCCGTCTGCCTGCCGGGACCGCCCTCCGCCTGCAATTCGCGCGCTTTGACTTCAAGGTTCGTGGCGCGTCGTTCGAGGTCTTCCGCATAGGCCATGATGGCCCTTGTGGCGTCCGCGTCGTTGGTCGACCTGGCGAGCCGCCGGGTGCGCTCCGCCCTGGCGCGGATCGCCCTGGCCTCGTCCAATAGAATTGGCTTCTTCATTGTTTTGATAAAGTAAAATTGTTGACGTTTTCGGAGTTTTACCGCGTCTCTATTGCGAATCATCGCGTCGTTGTCAAGATGGAGTCGCTCGCGACTCGATAAATACTCCGATTCGCGCGTCTTTGCCGGTAAGGTCTGCGACAGGCCGCCCTGCGCAAGGCTTTCATCGCCACGGCCAACGATCCGGAATTCATCAAGGACATGGAGCAGCGCGGCGGCTCGGTCGAGTTGCTGACCGGCGAAGACATGGAAAAACTCATCGCCAAGCTCTATCGCACGCCGGAGGAGGTGGTGCTGATGGCGCGCGAGGTGCTGCGCGACTGAGATCGTCCGCGGCCGCTCGATACGGTCGACAAAGTGGGTCCGTCGCATGGCGCGCGGGTCTTCTTTTTCGTGTCGGATCGGGGCATCCATCGCGTGTCGTGAGTGGCCGATCGATGCGTCGGCCACAATCCGGTCCGGGGGCGGGCGAAAGGCTCGTGAGGAATTCATGACAGCGCCGCGGCAACCCGTGACGGTCCCATGTCGAAACCATGCTCCGCCGCCTTTGATTTTGGCGGTGCGCGGAGCCATATTGAATCCATGGCTATTCTGAAAATCGCCCGTATGGGCCACCCCGTGTTACGCGGCCGCGCACAGCCGGTCGAGGACCCCACCGCGCCGGAAATCCGCCGCCTGATCGAGGACATGCTGGAAACCATGGACGACGCCGACGGCGTCGGCCTGGCGGCGCCCCAGGTCCATGTGCCCTTGCGTCTGGTCGTGTTTCGCCTGCCGCCCGAGCGGCTGACGCCCGGCGAACAAGGCGACGAGCGCATCCCCGATGCCGCCGAGGCGGCCGGCAGCGCCGAGGACGTGCCGATGGCCCTGATCAACCCGATGCTCGAGCCGCTCGGCCCCGAGCAGGAGCTCGGCTGGGAAGGCTGCCTGTCGGTGCCCGGCCTGCGCGGCGTGGTGCCGCGCTTCACCCGGCTGCGTTACCGGGCGCTCGATGTCTCGGGCCGGCCCTTCGAGCGGATCGCCGAGGGTTTTCATGCCCGGGTGGTGCAGCACGAATGCGACCACCTGGAGGGTATTCTTTATCCCATGCGGATGACCGACCTCAGCCTTTTGGGCTTCGAGGCGGAAATGTCCCGTTATCCCCTGACCAACCGGACCAGCGAACAGGCGGGATCATGAGCGAGCAACCCGGCGTCGATGAGACATCCCAAACCGGCGAATTGCCGGCCCTGAGGCGTCGTCTGCTCGGCGGGATGCTGCGCCATGCGCCGTTCGACGGCTGGACCGAGAAGGCCCTGGCCGCCGCGGCGCGCGACGAGGGGGTCACGGCTGTCATGGCCACGGTCGCCTTCCAAGGCGGGCCGGCCGAGGTCGCCGAGCTCTTCAATACCGAGGCCGACCGGCAGATGGCCGAAGCGGTGGCGGCCGCCATTGCTCAGGCCGCCGAAGGCCCGGTTGCCCCCTTTCCGTCGCCCGACGCCGTTGTGGCCGAGGCCATCGGCGTGGCCCCCGTCGAAGCCCGGCCGGCCGGGCTCAAGGTCCGCGAGCGGGTGACGCTCGCCGTGCGCACCCGGCTGCTGCAGCAAGCCGCCCATCGGGAGGCCCTGCGGGCGATGGCCAGTTTCCTCGCTATGCCGGCTCACGTCGGTCTGGCCAGCCGCTGCCTGTGGCGCACGGTGGACACCATGTGGCGCGCGATCGGCGACACGTCGACGGACTATAACTACTATACCAAGCGGGCCCTGCTGGCCGGCGTCTATGGGTCGACGGTCCTGGTCTGGCTCGACGATAGTTCGGAAGGTTTTGCCGACACCTTCGCCTTCCTCGACCGCCGAATCGGCGATGTCATGGCGATCGAGCGCGGCAAGGCCCGCCTGCAACAGAGCCTGGGTGCCCTGTTTCACCAAGCCGGCGCGGTTTGGCGTGGGCCGGCCCGCGATTATCCCCATCCCGAACCGCCAGCGGGGGCCCGGCGAACCCCAGCCATACCGGACCGGTAACTTAGGACCGGCTGCCCGCCCGCCGCCCGCCGTCAGCCGGAATTAACACTTTCCGCAACAATTAAGGCAGCCACGGCCCGGCCGGGGACCGCTGGACGACAGCGTACTTCGCTCGGTTTTGCTCACATATCAGTCATGCATTCGACGCACATCCGTACTCTGGACGGAATTCTCTAAAATGCCTAAATTCAGCCCTGTTTAGGGGCCATATCTGGCGCGTGACCAACAACCGATCCTACCGCGTCTCAGGGTTTGAGCGTCTTTCAAGGAAAATGAGAACGATGCGTGCTTCCAGTTTGGTAGCTGCGACACTGATCTTGTGTGCCAATCTTGCGGTTTGGACATTCGCCAACCGTCCCTATGAGCCAGAGCAGTCCTGGATCGGCACCATCAATGGCGTGTCCTTCAGCCCTTATCAGCGCGGCCAGGATGCGAACGAGGGTCGTCACCCGAGTTCGGCCGACATCGATCGCGATCTGCGCCTGCTCTCCAATCATGTCGGCTCGGTACGCACCTACACGGCGCTCGACGGCATCGAGGAAGTGCCGCGGCTGGCGCGCGACTATGGACTCAAGGTCACGGCCGGCGCCTGGATCGGCACCGATGAGGAGAAGAACAAGGCGGAGATCGCCAGCCTCATCCGCATGGCGCGCGCCCATCGCAACGTCGATCGACTGATCGTCGGCAACGAATCGATTCTACGAACCGACATCACCGTCGAAGAACTCATTCAACAGTTGCGCAAGGTGCGCAAGGCTGTGCGCCGTCCGATCTCGACCGCCGAGCCGTGGCACGTCTGGCTGGCGCATCCGGAGCTCGTGCGCGAAGTGGATTTCATGGCCGTGCACCTGTTGCCCTACTGGGAAGGCGTGCCGGTCGACAAGGCCGTCGATTACGTGTTGCAGCGCTACTACGAGCTGAAGAGCGCCTATCCGGGTAAGAAGATCGTCATTTCGGAAGTCGGCTGGCCGAGCCAGGGCAAGACGCGCCAGGGCGCCGAGGCCAGCAACGTCAACGAGGCGCGCTTCCTGCGCGAATTCCTCAATGCCGCCAAGATCCACAACATCGACTACTTCGTCATGGAAGCCTTCGACCAGCCGTGGAAGCAGTCGTTCGAAGGTTCGGTGGGCGGCTACTGGGGCATTTACGACGTTGACCGCGAGCCGAAGTTCGAGCTCGCCGGTCCGGTCGAAGAGCGTCCGTTCTGGCCGCTGATGGCCGGTTTCTCGGTCGCGCTCGGCCTCGCCGCCATGCTGTGGTTCTTGCCGCGCTACGGCCATATCGCCTTCGTCGGCCGGCTGTTCTATGCCGCCGTGCTGCAGTCCGTCGCCTCCGGCTCGGTGTGGATCGCGGTACAGGTGTTCTATCAGTATCTGACACCGGTTCAGGCCACCGTGCTCGGCCTGCTGGTCGCGTCCCAGGTCATCCTGGCGATCACCCTCCTGTCGGAGGGCTTCCAGCTCGTCGAGCTGGTGTGGGCCAAGCTGCGCCGCAAGATCGCGCCGGTGAATTCGGTCACGCTGCCGGAGAGCTACCGCCTGCCCAAGGTGTCGCTGCACCTGCCGATCCACAACGAGCCGCCGCAGATGGTGATGCGCACGCTCGAGAGCCTGTCGCGCCTCGACTATCCGGATTTCGAGGTGCTGGTCATCGACAACAACACCAAGGATCCGGCGGTATGGCAGCCGGTGGAGGCCTATTGCGCCAATCTCGGCGCGCGCTTCCGCTTCTTCCACCTCGACCCCTGCCCGGGCTTCAAGGCCGGCGCGCTCAACTTCGCGCTCGCCCACACCGCTTCCGATGCGGAAGTGGTCGGCGTCGTCGACAGCGACTACGTCGTGCGCGAGGACTGGCTGAAGAGCCTGGTGCCGTATTTCGCGCGGCCGGAAATCGGCTTCCTGCAGGCGCCGCAGGATCACCGCGAATGGGAAGGCCATCCGTTCAAGACGATGATCAACTGGGAATATGCCGGCTTCTTCCAGATCGGCATGGTCCACCGCAACGAGCGCAACGCCATCATCCAGCACGGCACCATGACGCTGATCCGCAAGGAGGCTTTGGAGAAGGTCGGCCGCTGGGGCGAGTGGTGCATCTGCGAGGACGCAGAGCTCGGCCTGCGCCTCATGGAGAACGGCTACGAATCGCTCTACACCAACGAGACCTTCGGCCAGGGCCTGACCCCGGACTCGTTCGTCGGCTACAAGAAGCAGCGCTTCCGCTGGGTGTTCGGCGCGACGCAGATCATGCGCGGCCACTGGCGCGAGTTGCTGCTGCCCAAGCCCGGCTCCAAGTTGACCTGGGCCCAGCGTTACCATTTCGTCGCCGGCTGGCTGCCGTGGGTCGCCGACCTGCTGCACCTCGGCTTCCTGGCCTGCGCGATCGCCTGGACGGTCGGCCTGATTGCCTTTCCGAAGCACGTCGAATTCCCGCTCGCCATCTTCATGGTGCCGGCGATGGGCGTGATGACCATGAAGTTCCTCGCCGCCATCTGGCTCTACCAGGCGAAGGTCCCTTGCACGCTCGGGCAGCGCTTCGCCGCGGCCGTCGCGGCCATGGGCCTGAGCTACACCGTGGCGCGCGGCATCATGGCCGGCATCAGGTCGGCCAGCACGCCGTTCTTCCGCACGCCCAAGTGCGAGGACAAGCCGGCCCTGATGCAGGGTTTCCTGATGGCCTGGCAGGAAATGACGCTGTTCGGTCTCGCGCTGGTCGCCGGCCTCGCCACCCTCCTGGCCTACGGTCCCTACAATCAGGAGGCCAAGCTCTGGATCCTGATGCTGGTGGTGCAATCGATCCCCTATGGCGCCGCGCTCGCCACCTCGCTGGTGGCGGCTATGCCTGGCTACCGCCGCGCCGTTCCGGCGCCGGTCGTCGCGCCGGCCTTGCCGCCGCAGTCGGCTGTGCTGCCGCAATCGGGCATCGGTTCGACAGGCCTTGCCGCGTCGGGCCTCGCCGCGTCAGGCCTGGGCACGACCGTGCTCGCTTCGTTGATGGGTGCCGAGGACAGGGCCTCGCCGCCGATCATGGTGCCGGCCAATCTGGCCTCCGCCGCGCTGGCATCGGCTGAACTCCGCGCTCAGCGCCAAGGCGTGACGTTGCCGAACTGATTGTCCGAATTCGGGAGACGTAAAAAAGGGCGCGGGTTCATCCCCCGCCCTTTTTCTCTGCCGGCGAATCCGTTGGACGGTTATTTGCGCGGGCTCAACCGCGTCACGTGGCCCATCTTGCGGCCCGGGCGCGGCTCCGATTTGCCGTAGAGATGCAGCTTGGCGCCCGGCTCGGCGAGGATCTCGCGCCAGCGCAGCACATCGTCGCCCAGCAGGTTCTTCATCACGGCGTCGGAGTGGCGCGCCGGCGAGCCGAGCGGCAGGCCGCAGATCGCGCGCACGAACTGCTCGAACTGCGAGGTGACGCAGCCATCGAGCGTCCAGTGGCCGGAATTGTGCGGCCGCGGCGCCAGCTCGTTGACCAGCAGGGTATTGGTGCGGGTGACGAACATCTCGACCGTCAGCAGGCCGACCAGGTCGAGCGCTTCCGCGATGTGGCGCGCCGTCGCCATCGCCTTGTGACTGAGGTGGTCGGCGATGGCGGCCGGCGCGATGGTGGTGTCGAGGATATGGTCGGTGTGACGATTCTCGACCGGATCGAAAGCCGCCCAACCGCCGTCCGGCGCGCGCGCGACGATGACCGAGATTTCCTTGTCGAATTCGACGAAGCCCTCGAGCACGCCGACCTGCGCGCCGTCCGGGCCGCTCATGGCGGCCCAGGCCTCGTGCAGATCGGTGTTGGGGCCGATCATCACCTGGCCTTTGCCGTCGTAGCCGAGCCGCACGGTCTTCAGCACCGCGGGCCGGCCGATGTCATGCACCGCCTGGGCGAGCTCGACCGGGCTCGACGCGCGCCGGTAGGGTGCGGTGGCGATGCCGATGCTGTTGAGGAAGGCCTTTTCGTTGAGCCGGTCCTGGGCGACGACGAGACAGTTGCGGCCCGGCCGCAGCGCCACCAGCGGTTCCAGGATGGCCGCGGTTTCCTCCGGGATGTTCTCGAATTCGTAGGTCGCCACATCGATGTCCCGGGCGAAGGCGGCGAGCGCCGCGGCGTCCGTATAGGACGCGACCGTGGTGATGGCGGCGACTTGGGCGGCGGGGCTATCCCGCTCGTCGGTGTAGATGTGGCACCGGTAACCGAGACGCGCGGCCGCCATGGCGGTCATGCGGCCGAGCTGGCCGCCGCCGAGAATGCCGATGGTCGAGCCCGGTGGAATCGGGGCGGAGGAAGTCGGTGAGGAAGCGCTGCTGATCACGCTGGTTTCGGAGATGAGGGGTGGAGGGCTTGTTCGGTCGGGCTAGGCTTTTTTCCGCGTCCGGCGCTTCGCCGCGCGGCGCGTGCGGGCTGCCGTCGCGCGGGCTGGCGGCGTCGTGCGCGTCGTGCGGGCTGGAGTCGTGCCCGTCGCGGCCCTCGTCGGCGATTCCTGCACCTCGGCTGTCTGACGGTCGCGCCAGGCATCGAGCGCGGCGGCGATCCTGGTGTCCTGCAGCCCGAGCACGCCGGCGGCGAGCAGCGCCGCGTTGACGGCCCCGGCGCGTCCGATCGCCAGGGTCCCGACGGGGATGCCCGCCGGCATCTGCACGATCGAAAGCAGGCTGTCGAGCCCTTTCATCGCATGGCTTTCGACCGGCACGCCGAACACCGGCAGCGGAGTCATGGCGGCGGTCATGCCCGGCAGGTGGGCGGCGCCGCCGGCCCCGGCGATGATCACCTGCAGGCCGCGGGCGCGCGCCTCGCTGGCGTACTCGTAGAGCCGCCGCGGCGTGCGGTGGGCGGAAACCACCTTTGTCTCATGAGGTATGCGGAGGACCGCCAAGGTGTCGGCCGCATGCTGCATGGTTTCCCAGTCGGACCGGCTACCCATGATAATGCCGACGAGCGGTGCTTGCGGTGCCCGAATGCCGGGCTTTCTCTGGGCCATGCCGAATTCGATCCTTGGGTCCTGCCGCCTGACCCAGGGGGTCCTGCGGGAAGCGGGCATTATAGGAATCGCCGGCCCTTGCGCAATGACCGCCTGCGGGGCGATCGGCGGCCGCCCAGCCGGGTATGGGGGGTGCCCGGTCGAACCCCAGGCCCGCTCAAACGGGCGAAATGCCGGAAATGCAGTCAGAAACCCCATGAAGATTAGGGAAATCTTTGCTAAGGTGCCGCCGCTATCGGCACAGAGCTACGCGGCCTGTGCGTCCCGGGGGGGATGAAATGAAAATCGGACGTTCCAAATCTGCCGCGACGAGTGGCATTGCCAACACGCGTACCGTCAGCCGCGCCGTCAAGCGTTCGACGTCGGACGCCGTGTCGGCCGCGAGGACAGTCCAGGATGCCATGTCGATCATGGGCATTCCGGAAGCCGAGCTGACTCCCAAGGTGCGCACCGCGATCATGGGTTTACTGCTCGATGTCGACCGGCTGCGTCAGGAACTCGAGGTTCAGCGCGAGCGCGTCCGCCATCTCGAGACGCTCGCCGATCAGGACGCTCTGGTGCCGATGGCCAATCGCCGGGCCTTCGTGCGCGAGTTGGCGCGCATGATCGCCTTCGCCGAGCGCTACGAAACGCCCGCGAGCTTGCTCTATTTCGATATCAATCGGCTCAAGGAAATCAACGACACGCTGGGCCACGCGGCGGGCGATGCGGTCATTCGCCATGTCGCCAGCACCCTGATCGGCAATGTGCGCGAGTCCGACATCGTCGGCCGGCTGGGCGGCGACGAATTCGCCGTTCTGCTCTGCCATGCGGATCAGCCGGCGGCCGAAAACAAGGCTTCGGTCCTCGCGGCCACCATCGAGAGCCAGCCCTTCGCGTGGGAAGGCGATCCTATTCCGCTGCAAATCGCCTATGGCAGCTATACCTTCAAGGGGGGCGAGGACCCGGCTGTCGCCTTGGACGCCGCCGACCGTGCCATGTATGCCCGCAAACAGGAAAGCCGCCTGCACCGCTGACAGGCGACGTCGGGGCGGCCGATACGCGTGACCGCTGGCCGGGACAAGCCCGACGCCCTTCACGCGATAATGTCGGGCAGCAGTTCGCTTTCCAGTTTCTGGATCTGGTCGCGCAGCAGCAGCTTGCGCTTTTTCAGCCGCTGGACGCGCAACTGATCGAACGGCGCCTGTTCCACAACGCGCGCGATGACATCGTCGAGATCGCGGTGCTCGGACCGCAGATCCTCGAGTTGTTTGCGCATCGCATCGCGATCTACCGTCGAGTGGTCCATAGGCACTGCCAAACTACCAAAATATTATGCTCAATTCGAGGGACGGAAAGGATGCTTCCGGAAACCATGCGTTGAACACATGTGGCGACCGGGCAATTCTAAGGCATAGTCTTCCGGAGCCAAAGCTCGCTTCGCTTGGGCTCCGCTCCCCTGGATACTCGAGTTTTCCTTGAACGATTTCTCCCCGCACGGTCTGATAAACGAAAATCTCTGGCACGGGCAAGCATGGCACGTATCGGTATTCTGACAAGCGGCGGCGACTGCGCCGGGCTCAACGCGGTCATCCGCGCCGTGACGTTCCGCGCGGTGCGGACCTATGGCTGGCAGGTGATCGGCATTCGCCAGGGCACCCTGGGCCTGATGTCGCGTCCGCCCGACGTCATAGAGCTTGGTGTCGAGATGTTCACCGGATCCGTCCTGCGCGAGGGCGGCACCATCCTTGGCACGACCAATACCGGAGACCCCTTCGCCTTTCCCAAGCCCGGCGGCGGTGTCGTCGACCGTTCGGCGGAGGTGATCGAAGGTTACCGCATGCTCGGGCTCGACGCGCTCATCGTCATCGGGGGCGATGGCTCGTTCCGCATCCTGCGGCGCCTGGCGCAGCAGGGCGGCTTCCCGCTGATCGGCGTGCCGAAGACCATCGACAACGACATCGGCTGTACCGAAAATGCCATCGGCTTCATCACGGCGGTCAATGTTGCGACGGAAGCCCTCGACCGGCTGCAACCCACCGCGGCGAGCCACCACCGCATCATGATTCTCGAAGTGATGGGGCGCGATGCCGGCCATATCGCCCTGGTCAGCGGCATCGCCGGCGGTGCCGATGTCATCCTGCTCCCGGAGATTCCGTGGACGATGGATGTGATCGTCGAAAAGATCCGCAGCATCAAGGCGGAGGAGGGGCGCAGTTTCGCCCTTGTGGTCGTCGCCGAAGGCGTGAAGACGGAAGAAGGCAAGCCGGCGACCGTGCAGGATCCCTCCGGCCGGGTGCGCTACGGCGGCATTGGGCATTACCTGGAAGCACGGCTCGCCAAGCTGATGGAATCGGAAACCCGGGTCACCGTGCTGGGCCATGTGCAGCGCGGAGGCACGCCGTCGACCACCGACCGGGTGCTCGCGTCGGCCTTCGGCGTCGCGGCTGTCGATCTGGTGGCCGCCGGGAAATCCGATCTCATGGTGACCTGGCAGAATCGCCGGGTCGTCGAGGTGCCGATCGAGAAAACCATCGAAGGCAAGTTCGGCGTGAATCTCGACGGCGACTTGGTGCGCACGGCGCGCGGTCTCGGTGTCTGCCTCGGCGACAAATAATCATGCTACCATGGCCCGAGAAACCGGCATCCCATGGAGCACCGCCTGATGGATTTCCCGCCCCACCCATTCTGGGACTTCGCGCTCGATGTCTACCGCCGTCCCGGCGTGAGCGACGCCTGCCTCGAGCTGCAGGAAAACCAGCAGGTGGATGTGAACCTGCTGCTGTTCGTCTGCTGGATCGGCGTGAGCGGGCGCGGCCGTCTGAGCGCGGAGGAAATCGGCCTGTGCATCGAGACCGTGCGTCCCTGGCATGACACGGTCGTACGTCCGTTGCGCGCCGTGCGGCGCACGTTGAAGGGCGGGTTGGGTTCCGCGCCGGCTGGTCTCGCTGACGGTTTGCGGCGCCAGATCCAGGCGCGTGAGATCGATGCGGAGCATATCGAACAATTGATGCTCACGGCGGCGATCCCCCGCCAGCCGAATGCGGACGCGGCAATGCCGGCCCGGGTGGGTGATGCCGGTCGGAACGCTCTGGCCTATCTCGCGAAGCTGGGTGCCCGTGTGGATAACGCGGCAAGAGCAAGCTTGGCCAAGGTCCTATCGGCGGCTTTTCCGGATGTGCCGGCCGCCGATGTGCACGCGACGCTGGAGAGCGCGGCAGCCTGACGGCCCCTGGTTTCCTGCCTCTCGTTGGTCACCGCTGTGACCATTGCATGGCACAGCCTCGACTGGTTTGCAGTCTTCTTGCCTGAGCATGCCGATGCGCTATGATGATGGTGCTGAGCTACGCGCGTGTTTCAACGGAGAAGGAGAACACGTATGGCTGTCGAGCAGCATATTGAGAGACTCAAGGCTGACCACGCGTCCCTTGAGTCGGTGATTGTCGAAGAACTTCACCGCCCGCTGCCTGATACCCGCCTGATTGGCGATCTCAAACGACAGAAGCTCCGAATAAAAGACGAGATAGCGCGCCTGGCGGTCGGCTCGGCCGCTTAAGCGGTCGGCCCCGCTTCTGGGCTGCTCCCGGGCAGTTCCCGGCGAGTCCAGCCCAGGGCAAGTCGTTTCCGAACGTAAGAACGGAAAGAACCGCAGGCAATCCCCCGCGGGTGCCGAACCTATGTCAGAACCGAGATCAGCCGATCGCCGTGGAGTCGCTCGCCTCGGGCGCGGCGTCCGGCGCGACCGGCTCCTGAGCACCGCGCTGCGCGGCAGCCTCCTGGCGGTTCTTGCGCTGCTCCGCACGGGCCTGAATGCGCCGCGCGCGCTGCACCGCGCCGTGCAACTCCTCGAGGCTGCACATGCCGAGATCGACCGGGTCGTGCGGCTTGATATTGCTGGCTTTCCAGTGGGTTTTCCCGCGCACCGCGTTGATGGTCGCCTTGGTCGTGCCGACCAGCTTGCAGATCTGCGCGTCAGTCAGTTCCGGGTATTGCCGCAGCAGCCAAGCCACCGCGTCGGGGCGCTCCTGGCGTTTGGACACCGGGGTATAGCGTGGCCCGCGCGACTTTGGCTTCGGGATGGCCTCGGGCATCGGCGCCATTTTGAGCCGCGCCTTGGGGTTGCTCACGACGCGCTCGATTTCTTCCTTGGTCAACTGACCGTTGACGATCGGGTCGAGGCCGACGATCCCCGTCGCCACCTCGCCGTCGGCGATCGCCTGGACTTCCAGCATGTGCATGCCGCAGAAATCGGCGATCTGCTCGAATGTCAGCGAGGTGTTCTCGACCAGCCATACGGCTGTGGCCTTGGGCATCAGCGGAAGGGCCATAAAATCTCCTTAGAGAGGCGGGCTTACGAAGCCGGGCGCCACGAGAAACAAAATTGTATAACGTCCAAGATATAATGCCTTCCATGACAGCATGAAAGGCGCCTCTCGTATTTTTATTAACTGATTGAAATACCATAGAAATCATAACCAAGGCGAGCGCGAAGATGGCCAAGGCCGATGATGAGGACGGACCGCCGACCAGTAAGAAAAGAACCTTCGATGCGCAGGCTCTAGAGTCCCTTTCGATCGCCGAACTAGAGAATTATATCCTTGATCTAAAAGGGGAAATTCTACGCGCAGAGAAGACGATCGCGGCCAAGCGGAGCGTGCGCGCGGGGGCGGATTCCCTGTTCGGCAAAAAGCCGTCCTAGTACTGGCTATCATTGAAGCAAGAGTCACCCCCACCCCGGCCCTCCCCCATCGAGGGGGAGGGGACGTTCTTAAGCACTATTGCGAATCCCCTCCACCCTTGTGGGGGAGGGTTAGGGTGGGGGGGTGATGCAGGCATCGGTGATTCCAAGTGCTAGGTCAAATCCGTTAACCATATTTTAAGGACCAGGGCCCTAGGGTGACGTTGAACAGTCCTCTCGGATTGTTCTGGACCCCCGATGTCTTGGCGGGGTCCTCCTTGACGCCTCCCTGATAAACTAAGCCGCCTTCGGGCGGCTTTTTTTCTTGTTGGGGTTCGTCCGTCCGGTTTCAATCCATCGGCGTGCGAAATCGAAGTCCTTCGCATGCGTAAGTTCTTCCGCTCTGGCGCTCGTCACGCCGCTGTCAGAAACTTTAGTAAAATCCCAAGCGAAAGCTTGACCGGTTCCTTGCGCCACGTGTAACTTTCCCGCCACAAGAATTCGCATTGCGGGCCGGCAGGTTTAACGGGGTTCAGGCGTCACAAAAAAGAGCCGCTCATCAAGAGCGGCTCGATTTGTTTCTACTCCGATACTTGGCGGGTCGGGTCTTACGGCGCCGATGACTTCCGCACACAGAGGTTGGACCCGCGCGAGGCAGGCCCAACCACCCCGGCCTTAGGCGGCCTTGCTGTCGATCGCATGCCCTTGTTCACCGCCGCTGCTGATCTCGATCTGCCGCGGCTTCTTGCGCTCCGGGATATCGCGCACGAGATCCACATGAAGCAGGCCGTTCACCAGCTCCGCGCCATTGACCCGCACGGTGTCCGCCAGTTCGAACGTGTGGCGGAAAGCCCGGCCGGCAATGCCGCGATAGAGATACTGGGTCTTCTCATCCTGCTCGCGCGCCTTGTCGTTCAGGCGGCCCGAGACGATGAGGCGGTTCTCCTGCACGGTGACGTCCAGGTCGGCCCTATCGAAGCCGGCAACCGCGAGGGTGATGCGGTAGGTGTCCTCGCCGGTCTTTTCGATGTTGTAGGGCGGGTAGGTGGGTTCCGCCTTCTGGAGCTGGCTTTCCATCAATTGGGTAAGCCGGTCGAAGCCGACGCTCGAGCGGAACAGCGGGGAAAAGTCGAAGTTCACCATGGTCCATATCCTCCTTCGAAGCGATATAGAATGCTGGACCCATCCAACGGATCGGCCCATGTCATAAGCCAGCCCCGACTGGGCGCCGGCTCGCCAAGGTATGTAGGTTTGGGCCAGGAGCCTTCAAGTCCCCGAAAGGGGGCCAGGCTGCGAAATTTTATGGGTCCGTGAAGCGCTGGACGGCTGGAAAACGAAACGGCCAGTCGCGCTTGATGCGGACCGGCCGTGCCGAAATCGTCGTCTGGGTCGTCGCCCGCTGACGGGCGCTCTATCAACCTTCCTTGAGGCCGATCCCTTTGAATTTCTTGTTGAATTTCGCAAGCTGGCCGCCCGCGTCCATGAGCCGGTGGACGCCCGTCCAGACGGGGTGCGACTTGGAGTCGATATCCAGCTTGATGGTATCGCCAGGCTTGCCCATGGTCGAGCGTGTCTTGTAGGTCGTGCCATCGGTCATCACGACGGTGATCTCATGATAATCCGGGTGGATATCGGTCTTCATGGCAAAGCTCCTGAAATCGAAGGCGCTCTTATAGACAAGCGGCAGCCGGTTGGCAAGGCTGGCGCCCAGCGTCGAATCGTCGCAAAACCAGGACGAATGGCCATGCTGTCGTGTGGCGCCGAGTCGTGAAGCTCTGTAATCTCCAGCCGCCAGCAAGCCCTTAGGGTATTTTTGGCCCTCGATAACCAGGCTCCGTCGAGCCGTATACCGCGAGCACCATGTCAGACCGCACCGAACAAGCGCCGCCGAAACGCGAGCTGGGCCAGCTCCGTCACATCCTGCGCTTCGTGCGGCCCTATGGCTGGGCCATGGGCGGCGCGCTGGTCGCCTTGACCGTGGCCGCCGCGACTGTGCTGGCCATGGGCGTCGGCTTGCGCCGGCTGGTCGACGACGGCTTCGCCAGCGGCAATGCCGGCCTGCTCGACCAGGCGCTGTTCGCGCTGCTCGGCGTCATCCTGCTGCTCGCCGCCGCCACCTACAGCCGGTTCTTCCTCGTCACCTGGCTCGGCGAGCGGGTCGTCGCCGATATCCGCAAGGCGGTGTTCGCCCATGTGCTCGGCCTCAGCCCCGGGTTCTTCGAGACCACCCGCACCGGCGAGGTGATGTCGCGCATCACCACCGACACCACGCTCTTGCAGACGGTGATCGGCTCATCCGCCTCGATGGCTTTGCGCAACCTGCTGCTCCTGACCGGCGGCCTCGTCATGTTGGCGATCACCAGCCCGAAGCTGACCATGCTCGTCGTGCTCGCGGTGCCGGTGGTCATCGCGCCGATCGTGCTCATCGGCCGCCGTGTGCGCAAGCTGTCGCGCGAAAGCCAGGACCGCATCGCCGATGTCGGCGCCGAGGTCGAGGAGAGCCTCAACGCCGTGCGCACCATCCAGGCGTTCAATCACGAGGATCTCGACCGCCGGCACTTCGCGGCGCGCGTCGAGGAGGCCTTCAATGCGGCGGTGCGCCGGGTGCGCGCCCGCGCGCTGCTCACCGCCCTCGTCATCACGCTGGTCTTCGGCTCGGTCGGCTTGATCCTGTGGATCGGCGGCCATGATGTTTTGAGCGGGCGAATTTCCGGCGGCGAACTGTCCGCCTTCGTGTTCTATGCGGTTGTCGTCGCCGGCGCCGCCGGGGCGATCTCCGAAGTGGTCGGCGACCTGCAGCGCGCGGCCGGTGCCAGCGAGCGGCTGATGGAGCTGCTGGCGACCGAGCCCGATATCAAGCCGCCGGCCCAGCCGAAGCCGCTGCCCGTGCCCGCGCGCGGCGCGGTCGCCTTCGACCATGTCACCTTCCACTATCCGTCGCGGCCCGATCGCCCGGCGCTGGCCGATTTCGATCTGGCGGTGCGGCCCGGCGAGAAGCTCGCCCTCGTCGGCCCGTCCGGCGCCGGGAAGACCACGGTGTTCCAACTGCTGCTCCGTTTCTACGATCCGCAGGCCGGGCGCGTAATGCTCGACGGCGTCGCCCTGCGCGCGGCCGACCCCCGCGATGTCCGCGCGCGCATCGGCCTGGTTCCCCAGGAGCCGGCGATCTTCGCCGCCGACGCATGGGACAACATCCGCTACGGTCGGCCCGACGCGAGCGACGCCGAGGTCATCGCCGCCGCCGAGGCCGCCGCCGCGCGCGAGTTCATCGAGCAATTGCCCCAGGGCTTCTCCACCTTCCTCGGCGAGAAGGGCGTGCGGCTGTCGGGCGGCCAGCGCCAGCGCATCGCCATCGCGCGCGCCATCCTGCGCAATCCGGCGCTGCTGCTGCTCGACGAGGCGACCAGCGCGCTCGACGCCGAATCCGAGCGGTTGGTGCAGCAGGCGCTCGAACGGCTGATGGCCAACCGCACCTCGATCGTCATCGCGCACCGGCTCGCCACCGTGCTCAAGGCCGACCGCATCGTCGTGCTCGAGGAGGGCCGCATCGTCGCCCAAGGCCGCCACGCCGAACTGATGGCGCAAGGCGGGCTCTACGCGCGACTCGCGGAGTTGCAATTCGACACCGCGCTCGACAGTGCAGCGAAGGCGCGCGCGGTTTAGAGCAGTCAACCAAAACAAATCTGTCGGGGACGAGAGTAACCCTCCACCCTTGTGGGGGAGGGTGCGAGCGAAGCGAGCGGGTGGGGGCTGTTCAGGTCACTCCACCCCCACCCAACCCCATTGAGGGGGAGGGCAAGATCGCTGTTCGGTTCGCTTGCGTGCCTTACCGCTGATCCAGCTTCAGCTCGATGCGGCGGTTGCGGGCGCGCGCTGCGGGCGCGTTGCCGGGATCGAGCGGCTGATATTCGCCGAAGCCGGCGGCGGCGAGGCGATCGGGCGGAATGCCCTCGTCGATGAGCTGCTTCACGACCGAGGTGGCGCGCGCGGTCGACAGCTCCCAGTTCGACGGAAACTGCGCCGTGCTGATCGGCACCCGGTCGGTGTGGCCGTCGACCCGCAGGATCCAGTTGATCGTGTCCGGAATGGTGCGCGCGATTTCGGTCAGCGTCTTGCCGAGTTGGGCAACCTGCGCGCGGCCGTCGGGAGTCAACTCGGCCGCGCCCGACGGGAACAGCACTTCCGACTGGAACACGAAGCGGTCGCCGACGATACGGATGTCGGACCGGTTGCCGAGCACTTCGCGCAGGCGGCCGAAGAATTCCGAGCGGTAGCGCGCGAGCTCTTCCACCTTGCCGGCGAGCGCCAGGTTGAGTCGCTTGCCGAGATCGGCGATCTGCACGTTCTGCAGCTTGGTCCTGGCCTCCTCGGTCTTGAGCGCATCTTCGATGCGCGCGAGCTGCTGGCGTAGCGCCGCGATCTGGTCGTTGAGCATCTCGACCTCGGCTTGCGCGCCGGCGAGATCGCCGCGCAGCGCTTCCGATTCCTTGTCCTTGGTGCCGATATCGGCGGCGAGCTTGTCGCGCTGCAGAGTGAGCGCCTCGATCTGGCGCTGCAGGGACGCGAGATCGCGCAGCTTGAGCTCGATGGTCTCGCGGTCCGCCTGAATGGTCTTGAAGGCGTCGGCCAGCTCGGCCGATAGCCGGGCACGGTCCGCTTCCGAACCCTCGGCGCGGTCGGTCGCCTCTTTCAAGCGCAGGGCGAGCGCGTCGCGCGCCTTGGTGGATTCCTGCAATTGGCCGGACAGTTGGGACAGCGAGGTGCGCAGATCGGCCGAGGCCTGGCGTTCGAGCGCCAGCAAGTCGGCGAGCTCCGACACCTGCGCCTGGAGCCGCGACAGGGCCTGGTCGCGGCCCGACAGCAGATCGGACAGGAAGAACTGCGCCAGCACGAAGACGGTGAGCACGAACATGATCACCATCAGCAGCGTCGCGAAGGCGTCGACGAAGCCGGGCCAGATGTCCGGTCCTTGGCGGCGGCTGCGGGCGGAAAGAGCCATAGGCGGTCCTTACGGAATGCTGCGCGCGAGGGGCGATGCGGTTGGCAAGCTCAGCGTCCGCCGGTCTCGCGGCCCAACCGGGTGTCGGCGCGGCCGATCACATCGGGACGGGCCGGTTCGGCGCGAGGGGCTTCCGGCGCGCGGCCTTCGCGCGGCAGCGCCGCGATGGTGCGGGCGAGGATCTTGATCTCGCTGCGCATCTCCTCGACCGTCTCGCGCCGGCCGCGGGCGAGTTCCTCGATCAGGCGGGCGATATAGACTTCGATGTTGCGGATATGGCCGCGGGTCTGCTCGTCGAGCCCTTCGCCGCCGCCGCGCCGTTCGCCGCTCTCGGCCAGCCGCTGCAGCACCGGCTTGAGCTCCATCTGGTTCTCGGCGAGCCGCACCATCAGGCTCTGCTCGGCGCGCATCTGGTCGGTGAGGTGGGACAGCTTCTCGTTGAGCTGCGCGCTGCCGGAATTGGCTGCGATGCGGCTTTCCTCGCCGCGCGCCATGATGCGCTGCAGATTTTCCAGGCTCTCGGCGGTCTGCTCGAGCAGGGCCTGGACGTAAGCCGGCACCGACGTCTCGCCGCTCTCGCTGACCGGTCCGCCGCCCGAGATGCGCGTCAGGCTGGAGAGCGTATCCTCGAGTTCGGTGTAGAAGCGGTTCTGCGCCTGGCCGAGTTGAAGATCGAGAAAGCCGAGCACGAGCGAGCCGGCCAAGCCGAACAGCGATGACGAAAACGCGGTGCCCATGCCGGCCAGGGGCGAGGCCAGTCCTTGTTTCAGGGCGCCGAAGATCTCCGGCAGGTTGCCTGAGCCGACCTGCAGCGTACCGATCACATTGGCGATGGCGCCGATGGTCTGGATCAGGCCCCAAAACGTGCCGAGCAGGCCAAGGAAGATCAGCAGGCCGGCGAGATAGCGGGCGATCTCGCGCTGTTCATCGAGGCGCGACGCGATGCCGTCGAGCAGGGAGCGCAGCGCCACCGGGCTCAAGGAAACGCGCGAGCGGCGCTCGCCGAGCATGGTGGCCATCGGCGCCAGCAGGCGCGGCGCCGGTTGCTGCAGCTGTTTCGAAGGCGCGGCCGAGCCCAGCCGGCGCTCCTTGCGCCAAGCCTCGAGCCAAGCGGATTCGCGCTGCAGCAGCAGCACCTGGCGGAAGGTCAGGATGATGCCGAGCACGGCGACGCCGAGAATCAGGCTGTTGAGCGCCGGATTGTGCAGGAAAGCCTGGCGCAGGACGTCGATCAGCAGGACGCCGGTGGCGAGCACGGCGGCGAGGAAGATCGCCATGCGGGTCAGATAGATGCGGGGCGAGGACATGAAACCTCCAGAGCGTCTCGCGCGTCAGATCAAGCCAACGCCAACGCGCGGGGCGAGCGTTGGCGGCACACTCCAGGCGAATTATGGCGATTTTGTGCCGAGACGCGAGTTTTTACCGCGTGGCAACTCCAGGCACGGGCCCGATGGCGCTCGCAAAAGACGACGGCAGCCGGAGAAAGCGGCGGGCCGTGTCGCGCTGGGCGGTTAACGGCTCACCACGACGAGGTCGACCCGGTCGGACGGCCCACCCTCGGCCGTGTTGCCGAGCGCGCGCACGTCGATGCGTGTGGAACCAATGCCTTGCTCGATCAGATACGTGCGTACGGCCAAGGCACGCGACAGGGACAAGCGACGCGCCTTGCCGCCATCGTCGCTGCCGCTGGCGTAGGCCATGACCTGCACGCGCAAGGCGGGGTCCTTGCTCAGCGAACCGGCGATCTGCTTGAGATCGCCCTTGGCGGGTTCGGGCAGGACCGCGGCTTCGCCGCTGAACGGGATGCGCAAGGACTGTGGGCCCGCGCCGGTTTGCCGGGCAGGAGACAGCGCGGCCACCTGCGCCGGTGCGACCGCTGTGCTGGCCGTGACCGCCGCCGGTGTCACCGCAGCGGGGGCGATCGCGGGAATCGCGGTTGCCGGTTCGGGCAGGCGCGCCGGGGACGGCCTCGGGGCCGACGGCTCGGGGGCCGTCACGGTGGACAACACGGGCGTCGGGGATGGTGCCGGCTTGAGATCACGCGGCGCGGTGGCCCGCGCCGGGTTTGGAGCCCGCACGGCGCTCGGCGCCGGCTTGGGTTCGGGCAGTGGTGGCGGCATGGCCGTCGCGAGGTCGATCGGGGCCGGCGGCGGCGGCGGTTCGGTCAGCGCCGGGCTCGGCGGCGCGCTAGGGGGCGGCGCGCTGGCCGCGGCCGTGGGCTTGCTCGCCGGCGCGGGCGCCTTGCGCGGTGCCGCGGATTTGGCGCTGGTCGCGGCGCGGCGCGGCGCCTGCGGCTTCCGCGCGGTGGCGGAACCCGGCCGGGACAGGGTGACGCGCTGGCCACTCGGCGAACCGCCGGGCGGCGGCAGCAGGGACTGGCTGATCGGCGGCCGGCCGCCGATGTCATCGAGCACGCTCATGTCGACCTGGACGGCGTTGCGTGCTCCGGAGCCGCTGGCGCTGCCGCTACCGCCGATATAGACGGTGTCGTCCTGCGCCCGGGCGGTCGAGCCGGCGGCGAGGATGGCGAAGAGCCCCACCGCGGCAAGCAGTGGGCGAGTGCGATGGAATGATGTCATGAGCGTGTGCCACCAAATGGCGCGACGGTACGGCGACGAAGCTGCATGGCGCGGTCGGCCCCCCTCTGCGCGTAAAGCAACGGGCCAAGACTAGCCCATGCCGGCATTAAGCTACAACTAACGTTTATGTCCGGTTAACGGCGCGAGAGCACTCGCCCGACACGGCTGGCTTAAGGCGCGGTGCAGCGGAATTGCACGAGCCGGCCTTGTCCGCCGCCCAGGTTGTAGACGCCCCGCGAGCAGGTCGCGGAACTGTCCATCAGCGTCATCTCGGCGCGCAGGCCGCCGTTCGCCGCGCAATGCTGGCGCGCCATCTCGACGACGTTGTCGAGCGTGTCGCCGGCGGCGACGCAATAGGCCACGCCGTTCGGGATCGTCGAGGCGACCTGATAGGTGCCGGGCCCGACGATGCAGGCGGTGAAGGACAGGGGAAGTGCCAGCGTCAGGAAGCGGTTCAGTCGCATGGCGTGCATCCTCGCGGGAAATTTGATGTCGCCGCCATCAAAGTCCGAGCGCCCGTCAGCGTCAAGCCGAGGATTTCGCGGCGCCGGATGGTGCCGCCGTCCTGGGCGTCGCCTCGCGCAGGATGCGGCGCAGCTCGGCATGGAGCTTGTCATTGGCGGCGACGATTTCGCCGGTATCCAGCATGTTCTCGCTGCCGTCGAACTGGCTGACGTAGCCGCCGGCCTCGCGCACCAGGATGATGCCGGGACCGATATCCCATGGGTTCAGGCGGTCTTCCCAAAAGCCCTCGTAGCGTCCCGCGGCCACATAGGCGAGATCGAGCGCGGCGGAGCCCATGCGGTGGACCGAGGCGACCTGGTCCATGATGGTGGCGAGCCGCGCGAGGAAGGCCTGGTGGTCGCTGCGGCCCTGCACCGGAATGCCGGTGGCGATCACCGACTCGGCGAGCCTGGTGCGGCCCGAGACGCGCAGGCGGCGCTCGTTCAGGTAGGCGCCCTGGCCTTTCTCGGCCCAGAACATCTCGTCGCGGATCGGGTCGTAGGTCATGCCGGCGATGATCTCGCGCCGCAATTTGCCGCTCGGCCGCTTCTGGAACTTCTCGACGGCGATGTTGATGCAGAAATGCGGGATGCCGTGCAGGAAATTCGTCGTGCCGTCGAGCGGGTCGATCAGCCAGCGATGCTCGCCGTCCTTGGCCGGAACCTCGCCGCCCTCCTCGAGGATGAAGCCGAATTCCGGCCGCGCCTTCTCCAGCTCGTAGCGCAGCGTCCGCTCGGCCTTGGTGTCGGCGGCCGACACGAAATCGGCCGGCCCCTTGCGCGACACCTGGAGCTGCTCGACCTCGCCGAAGTCATGCAGCAGTCCCCGCGCGGCCTTGCGCGCGGCCTTCTCCATGACATTGATCAGCGAGGAGCGCAGAGCCATCGGGAACTACCAATCTAATGAGAAACGGAGCGGTCTTAGTCCTTGGCTCGCTCGATATAGGAACCGTCGGCGGTGTTCACCACGACCCGCGTGCCGACGGCGATATGCGGCGGGACCATGACCCTGGCGCCATTCTCGAGCTTGGCCGGCTTGTAGGATGAGGACGCGGTCTGGCCTTTCACCACCGGGTCGGCCTCGACGATCTCCATCGTCACCGACTGCGGCAGGGTGACGGAAACCGGCGAGCCTTCGATGTTCTCGACCGTCACCACCATGCCGTCCTGCAGGAACTGGGCGGGTTCGCCCACCAGCTCGCGCGGGATCGAGAACTGTTCGTAGTTTTCGCTGTCCATGAAGGTCAGGTTGTCGGCGTCGCCGAACAGGAAGGTGCATTCGTGCTCGTCGACCTGGGCTTTCTCGACGGTATCGGCGGTGCGCCAGCGCTCGTTCGTCTTGGTGCCGGTGCGCACGTCGCGCATTTCCACGGCGATGAAGGCGCCACCCTTGCCGGGCTGGATGAGCTGGATCTTGAGGACGTTCCAGAGCCGGCCGTTGTGCTCGATGACATAGCCGGGACGAATGAGATTAGCGTTGATCTTCATGGGTAATTCCAGATTTTTTGGGCCGGGATGGGGGATGGCGGGCCGGACGGCGGCGCGAACCTAGCAGCTTGGGCTCAAAGGGGCAAGCCGTGGAGCACGGGAGAAACGGCCCAAAACCTCAGCCGTTCCTGAGTTTTGTCGATGGGTGCGGCGCTCGCAACTGGGAGTGGCGGGCGGAGTGGCGGGCGCAGGGCGATGCGGATGGCGACGGTCTGGTCAGGGGCGCGAATAGACCACGGCGCAGGTGACCCGGTTGATCATCATGACGACCGGGCTGGCGCCCAGCTGTGTCGCCGGCCATGACACCTCCCAGTGCAGGCCGTTGTTGCGCTCGGTGATCCGGGGCGGCGCATTGCCGACCATGCGCCGGGCCTGCTGGCTGAGGCTCGCCTCGGCCACCTTCTGCGCCGTTTGCCGTGTGTCGCAGGTCTGCCGTGGCGCCGCGCCGCAGATCGCGAGGGCGGCGACCGCGCAAAACAGGACTTTCCTATCCGCATGTGTCACGCCGGTCTCCTCCGTCTCGGGCGGGGTCAGCGCGGCGGGTAGCCGTGCTCGCCGCCGTTCGGATCGGTGACGCGCCAACCGTCGCCGTCGTTATGCAAATAATTCGGCCCGATCGGCACCTTGCCATGGCCGCCGGGGATGTCGAGCACATAAGTCGGCTGGCACAGGCCGGAGACGCGGCCGCGCAGGCGCCGCAGGATCGCCTGGCCTTCGTCGATGCCGGTGCGGAAATGCGCGGTGCCGTGGGCGAGATCGCCATGATGGAGATAGTAGGGCTTGATGCGCGCCGCCACGAGCGCGCGCAGCAGTCGCTCCATGGTTTCGGCATCGTCGTTGACGCCCTTGAGCAGCACGCTCTGGGCCAGCATCGGCAGGCCGGCGTCGATCAGCCGTGCGCAGGCCGCCCGCGTCTCGGGCGTCAGCTCGTCGGCGTGGTTGCAATGGAGCGCCACATAGACCGCCTTGGCGCATTTGAGCGCGCGAACCATGGCCGATGTGACTCGCGCCGGATCGGCGACGGGAATGCGCGTGTGGATGCGGATGACGCCGACATGGGAAATTTCGGCGAGCGCGGCGACGATCTGTTTCAGTCGGCGTGGCGACAGCAGCAGCGGATCGCCGCCGGAGAGAATCACTTCCCAGATTTCCTCATGGGCGCGGATATAATCGAGCGACGCTTCGAGTTCGGCTGCGTCGAGCGCGTCGCCTCCGGGTCCGACGTCCTCGCGCCGGAAGCAGAAGCGGCAATAGACCGCGCAGGCGTGGAGCGGCTTGAGCAGCACCCGATCGCGGTAACGGTGCACGATGCCCTTCACCGGCGAGTGGGTGTCGTCGCCGATCGGATCGCCGAGCTCCTCGCGCGCCACCACCAGTTCCTCGCCGGTGGGAACGAACTGGCGGCGAATCGGGTCAGACGCCGGCTTGTCGGCCATCAGGTCGGCCAGGTGCGGCGTCACGGCCACCGCGTAACGGCGCGACACCTGCTCGACGGCGGGCCGCTCGTCGGCGCGAATCAAGCCGGCATCGGCCAGCGCGGCAGCGGTGCGATGGGGCTGGCGGCGGGAGGCGGGACGGGACATGGGCGTATCTCCGGACTTCGAGCTTGGCCTTTACGGGGGCCGTCATCTCAAGGCATATGGCCGGGCTATGAATAGTCGAAAAACCGATAAGCCGGGACAGATTTCAACGGCGGCTGCCTCTGCCGGGGCCCATGCCGGGGCGTGGTGGAATCGTGAGCGGTTCGCCGCCCGCCGGCCCTATCTCGAAGCGCGCGGCGCGATCACGGCGGCCACGCGCGCCTGGTTCACGAGCCAAGGCTTCGCCGAGGTGGAAACGCCGGCGCTGCAGGTCTCGCCCGGGCTGGAGCCCCATCTCAAGGCCTTCGCAACCGAACTGGAAGAGCCGTTCGGCCAGGGCGCGCGCCGGCTCTACCTGCATACCTCGCCCGAATTCGCCATGAAGAAGCTGCTCGCGGCCGGCATGCCGCGCATCTTCCAGTTGGCGCGGGTCTACCGCAACGGCGAGCGGGCGCCGACCCATCATCCCGAATTCACCATGCTCGAATGGTATCGCGCCGGGGAAGGCATCGATGCGTTGATCGCTGACGCCACAGCACTGTTGAGCGCCGCATGGCAGGCGGTTCCGGCCAGCCTGCGCGGAGAGGGCCTGCGCTGGAATGGCTTGCACTGCGACCCGATGCGGCCGATGCAGGTGCTGACGGTAGCCGATGCCTTCGCGCGCTACGCCGGGATCGATCTGCTCGCCACCGCGCCCGATCCGCAAAATCCCGATGCCGATCTGCTGCGCCGCGCCGCCGCGAAAGCGGGCCTTGCGCTGCTGCACTCGGGCGATTGGGAGGATTTGTTCTTCCACGTCTTCCTCGATCGCATCGAGCCGCGGCTCGGGATCGGGGCGCCGACGGCGCTGACCGACTATCCGATCTCCATGGCGGCGCTGGCGCGGCCCTCGCCGAACGATCCGCGCGTCGCCGAGCGGGTCGAGATCTATGTGGCGGGCCTCGAGCTCGCCAACGGCTTCGGCGAGCTCACCGACGCGGCCGAGCAGCGCCGCCGCTTCGAAGCGGACATGGAGAAGAAGCAGCGGCTCTATGGCGTACGCTATCCGATCGACGAGGATTTTCTCGCCGCGCTCGCGCAGATGCCCGAGGCTTCAGGCATGGCGCTCGGCTTCGACCGGCTGGTCATGCTGGCAACCGGGGCGGCGGAGATCGACGACGTGCTGTGGGCGCCGGTCTCGTAGAATTCTATCGCGGACCGGCGGTCATCGCGGAGTCCACCCCAGCGTTGTCGAGAACAGCGACGAGATCGTCCGGCGATCATACCCTCCGCTCGCGATCACATCGCTATTGTGGGTGCCGGCTGGCGGGTGATGCGATACACCCCAGCCGGCGGAACATTGACCAGAGCCCGCCCGATGCGCACTGCCGTCAGGCCGAGCCGTTCCAGTATGGCGCGCGGCACCGGGCAGCGCGGCCCGTAGGTGAACTGATAGAACGCTCCGCCCGGCCGCAGATGACGGAACGCGCCATTCAGGACGGCGATCACATGGCGGGCCGACATCGACAGCAGGGGAAGTCCGCTGACCGCGGCGCCGGCCTGTTCGCCGTCGAACAGCGCGACATGCCGCAGGTGCGCTGCATCCATACGGAGCACCCGGGCCTCGGGGTAGCGCGTTCGCAGCAGTTGGGCGAAATCGCTTCCAGACTCGATCAGCACCAACCGGTGCTCCGGAATGCCGCGCTCGATAAGCCAGTGGGTGAAGGCCCCGGTCCCGGGGCCGAGTTCGATGACCGGCGCCGAGTCGGGTGAAATCTCGGCCGTGATCGCCTTGGCGAGAGCCCGGCCCGATGGGGCGACGGCGGACACGCGCCGCGGATCGGCGAGAAAGGCGCGCAGGAAGGGACTTGCCTCGGCAAGACCCGCCGCCAGTTTGTCGCCGGCATTCTGCATGCTGGCGACAACCGCGCCGGCAGTGGCGCTCCAGCCGGAGAGCGGCTGAAGCAGGTCGCCGGCGAAACGGCCGGGCGGGCTCTCCAGCCTTCTCGCGACAGAGTGGGTGGTCAATTCGCTGGAATCCGCGGTTACATTGTCGGACGCACGATCCTCACGGTGATGGCGCATTGCCAACCTTTCTGGCTCGCATGACGTGGGTAGTATGGCTGCCGGTTCGGACGCATCGATACGGACCCACCTGCGTAAAGTCAAATGATGGCGTCAATGGGGCAGAGGGCGCGGGTTTTTGCGCCGTCACGCGGGAGCGGCGCGGGCCATTGTCCGAACGCGACACTTAAGGCCAGGGGTGTGCTCGCCTCGAGGAGCCGTCGGCGGCTCGGGAATGTCATGCCCGACGGTCGTGGCGTCGCGCGGCGGTCCTCCACATATCGGATTGTCGCAGGCAACCCGGGAGGCTACACTGATGCTCAAACTGGGGTTCATCTGGGGAATGGCGGCTGAATAGGACGTATCCATGATATCGGTCAGGTCGCTCGTCAAGCGTTTCGACAACCAAGAGGGTACCAAAAACGCTGTCGACAACATCAGTTTCACGGTGCCCGAAGGCAAGTTGTTCACCCTTCTCGGGCAGAGCGGCTGCGGCAAATCGACGACGCTGCGCATGATAGCGGGCATCGAGGAGCCGACCAGAGGCGAGATTATTCTCGGCGATCATGTGGTTTACTCGACGCAGAAGGGCATTCACGTTCCAACGAACAAGCGGCCGATCGGCATGGTATTCCAATCCTATGCCATCTGGCCGCACATGACCGTCTTTGAAAATGTCGCCTTTCCTCTCACCGTAAGAAAGCCGAAGCCGAACAAAAGGGAAATCGCGGAGCGCACGGAAAACGTACTGGAGATTGTCGGGCTGGAGCAACTCGCCCGTCGCTCGGCGACCGCGCTGTCCGGTGGCCAGCAGCAACGCGTCGCCCTCGCCCGGGCGCTGGTGCGTGAGCCAAAGGTGCTGCTCCTCGATGAGCCGCTGAGCAATCTGGATGCCAAGCTGCGCGAACAGATGCGCGAGGAAATCCGGATGATTCAACAGAAGATCGGGATCACGACCGTGTTCGTCACCCACGACCAGAGCGAGGCACTGGCCATTTCCGATCTCATCCTGTTGATGAAGGAAGGGTCGATCCTGGAGTTCGGAGACCCGCAGGATATATACAACAGCCCGCGAACGTCCTATGGCGCCGAGTTCATCGGCATATCGAATCGGTTCGACGGGATTGTGGTGCGGGCCGGCGAGATCGAGTTCATGCAGGTGAGAGCCAGCTGCGGGGCGAATGGAGGATTGGCCGCGGGCGAACGCGTCAGCGTTTTCATCAGGCCGGAAAACATCGCCTTGGCACGCATGCGCAAAGACGGGCACCGCTGGGAGGGAAGAATCACTCAAGGAATCTTCCAGGGAGACGCGTGGGATTACACGGTGAACGTCGGCGGCCGGGATATCCGCGTGAGGTGTTACGACAAAGCCGAGCGGTTCAAGCCGGGAGACACCGCGTTTCTGCAGCCGAACTGCGACGAGATGATCGTTCAACCGGAGCGTCCGCCGGACATTGCATGACCCGCAGGCGGCGCTCGCAAGTCGCGCCCAGGTGCGGAGCATGAATGGAAAATGGATGTAACGGCGTTTCGAATCGAAAGGCGATGACCATGACGAACAAACTGTTTTCGAGAAACATGACGGTGCCGGCGCTCGCCGTCCTCGCGCTGGCGGTCATGTCGATTTTCGCCGCCCCCAGCCGTTCCGCGGATTTCGACGAACTCGTCAAAATGGCGGCAAAGGAAAACACGCTGGTGTTCTGGGCGAGCACGCCGCGGGAAGAGACGGTCCAGGACCTGGTCAAGGAATTCAACAAGAAATACGGTCTGGATATCAAGGTCACGCGGGTTGCCGTGAGCGCCGGCGATGTCACGGCCCGCATGCTCGCCGAAAAGAAGGCGAAACGGCACACGGTGGACGTCTCGATCGTGTCCGAACCGGCAATTAAGACTTTGGTCGCAAACGACGCTATCGAGAAAGTCGACTGGGAGGGCCTGTTCGGCGCGCGCCTTCAGGGGCTGAAGGAAGCCGCCAACAACATGGTCAGCAACAACAAGGGCTATGGATTGGAATTCCGCCATCTCGTCTACGGCATCGCTTACAACACGAAGAGGCTCTCCGCGGCCGAGGTTCCGAAAAAATGGGCGGATCTCGCCGATCCGAAATGGAAACGGAAAATTACGGTGGACTCCCAGTTGTCGCCGCTGGCGCGGCTTGCTCCCGTCATCGGCACCGAGGAGGTCATCCGACTCGCCAAGGGCCTGATAAAAAATGAACCGATCTACGCCAACGGGACGGTAAACGCGGTGCAGAAGATCGTGTCCGGGGAAGCGCCCATCGGCCTGGTGGCTTTGAACACCGCGCTGGGCGAGAAGGAAAAAGGCGCGCCGATCGATCTGGTCCATCCGGAGCCGGTGGCGATGGTCGCCACGCAACTGGTTTTCGTGGCCAAAGACGCGCCGCATCCGAACTTGGCCAGACTGTGGACGGCCTGGTTCGCGTCCGAAGGCATGAAGATGAAGTCCATAATCGACGAGGGATCGATCCGGGCGAGAGCCGGCGAACCGGGCGAATTCGGCGAATACTTCGCCAAGCACAACCTGAAAACCAGATTCGCCGAGACGCCCAAAGACTTGGATGAGGCGAACGACATCAGAAAAGATTTGGCGAAGCTCACGGGCGGCAATTGATCCCACAGGGAGATTTCTGGTCAGCCATTTTATGGAAACGGCCGGAGAGAAGACCGGCTATAGCGTGGCGTCAGCGGCCGGCCAGACGGCTATCGCCGCGGTTGAAACGGTTGTAAGGCGTCGTGTACGCCTCAAATTGAATCCCTGGTGCTATCGAAGGCGCGGGTCGAGCAGATCCCGGAGCGCGTCGCCGAGTACATTCCAGCCGAAGACCACCGCCGCGAGCGCAAGGCCCGGAAAGATCAGCAGCCAGGGGGCCTGCGCCATGTAGTGGCGCGTCTCGCCGCCGATCATGCCTCCCCATGACGGGTAGGGGGCGGGGACGCCAAAGCCAAGGAAGCTCAACGACGTCTCCAGCAACACCGCCGTCGCCAGTTCTCCCGTCCCCAAGATGAGCGCCGGGGCCAGCGTGTTGGGCACGATGTGGAACAGCATGATCCGGATATTTCCGGCGCCAAGCGCGCGCGCGGCGTCGACATAGGTGCTTTCTTTCAGCGCGAGGACATGGCCGCGGATGACGCGCGAGTTCGACACGCCAAAGCTGATGCCGATGATGACGATGAGGGTGAGGAGCCCTTGCGGCAAGACCGCGCTGAGCGCCAGCAGGATCACCAAGGTGGGAATGGCCAGCCAGCCGTCGACGAACCGCTGCACGAGCGTGTCTCGCCAGCCGCCATAGTACGCACTGAGAAGGCCGATCAGGCCGCCGAGGGCCATCGCCAACGCGACCGCGCCAAAAGCCACGAACACGGAGATGCGCGCTCCGTGGACGATCCGGCTGAAGAGATCGCGCCCCAACGGGTCGGTGCCCATGAGATGCTCGCCGCTCGGTGGTTGCAGCCGATTGGCTATGTTCACATCGTTGATTCCTTCAGGCGCGATCACGTCGGCGAAGGTGGCGACGACCAAGAGCACGATCACGATCAGCAGGCCCACCGTGGCCATCGGCTTGGTCTTGATCAGGCGTACCCACAGGTCGACGTACCACGTTCGAGGCTTCTCCATCCTCAGGGCGTCGTCGTTGCGTATCTCCGGTTGAGCGGTCACTTGCTTTGCCATGCGGCCTACTTGTACTTGATCCTGGGGTCCAGCACGCCGTAAAGCAGATCGACGAGCAAGCTGGCGAGCAGCGTGAAGACGGCGAGCAGCAGGACGACGGCCTGCACGGCCTGGTAGTCCCGCGACTGAATGGCCTGCACGACGAACGGTCCCATGCCGGGAAGCCCGAAGATCGTCTCCACCACCACACTGCCGTCGATGGCGGCCGTCAGGCGCAGGCCGATGAGCGTGATGACCGGGATCATGGCATTCTTCAAGGCATGCCGCCCCAAAACGACGAATTCCGAAAGGCCGCGAGCGCGCGCCGCCGTCACGTAGTCCTGCTTCAGGACTTCGAGCATCATGGCCCGGGTCATGCGCATGAGAGCCGCCGAGCCGAAGGCTCCGCCGATGAGCGCGGGCACCACGTACTGTTTGAGGTTTTCGATCGGATCTTCGAAGAAGGGCGTCCAAAAGACGTTCGGAATCCAGCCGAAGTAGATCGGCGGAAGGGTGACCGCCGCGGTCGCGATCCACACCGTGGGAACCGACAGGCCGAGTACGGCGACGCCGCGGGTCAGATAGTCGATGGGCGTGTCGGGATAGACCGCGGCCAGCACACCGACGACGATGGCAATGACGCTGGAGAGCACGAGCGTCAGGATCACCAGCTCGAACGTCACGGGCAGCCGGCGCATCAGGGCGTCGACCACCGGCTCGCCGGCCATGACCGAATACCCCAGGTCGCCGCGGAAGATCCCGGTGAGCCAATCGAAGTACTGGACGGCTATCGGCTTGTTCAGTCCTAGAGTCTCACGGAGCTGCTGCGGGTCTCCCAGGACCCCCACTTCATTCTCATAAACATCGACGAAGTCGCCCGGTATGACGCGCAGCAGTAGAAACGCGAGCGTCGCGGCGACGAAGAAAGCCGGCACTATAATGAGCAGTCGGCGTGCCGCGTAGGTCCACATGCTGTCTCCAGTCGTTTACGCGTAACACAACCAAGCCCGAGACCAGATGCCATCCGGCGTTGAGGTGGGGCGGGGGCAGGGAAAGTCTGCCTACTTGTCCAGCCAGGCGCTGATGTAGGCACGGCCGTCATGGTCGCCAACCGCCGGGGCGAAATCCTTCAGGTGGGGCTGCCAGGCAAAGAAGTGCGGCTCCGCCGGCAAATAGAGGAGGTAAATCTCGCTGGCCATCTTGGTCGAGACCTCGGCGATGAGCTTTCTCTGCTGGTCGGGGTCCGTCGTCGCGATGAACTCCTTGAACTTCTGATTGAGGAAGGGATCGTTGAGACGGTTCACGTTGTAGACAAAGTCCGGCTGGGTGATCTGAAAATAATTCAGGACGGTCTCGTCGCCTGTGGAGGTGACCGTGATGCCCTTCCAGTCGGTCTTGAGATAGCCGCGGAGGTGCGTGGCATGCTCGACCCGCTCGATGGTCGCCTGGATGCCCACCCTACTCATTTGTGCCGCGAAAAGGTCGACAAGGTAGCGGCTCTGCAGCGAAGCCAGGTTGCTCAGGTTGATATTGGTCGTGAATCCGTTGGGGTAGCCGGCTTCGGCCAAGAGTTTCTTGGCGAGATCTATATCGTCGGCCTTGTCTTCCCACCACCGACGCGCGTCTTCCGGGAGCTTGTCGCAGGGCAACATCCAGTCGGGCTGGTTGGGCCCGATGAACCCGCAGCGCCGGCCGCCGCCGCCACCGTACGCCTGGATGAACTCGTCCTGATTGTAAGCGAGCGCGACGGCCCGGCGCACGCGGACATCGTCGAAGGGCGGTTTCCATAGGGCGAGGCGATAGGCGGAGCTGGTTTTCCGCAGGGTATTGAGAAAGACCAGCTTCGGATTGGTCCGCTTGATCTCATCCTGCGTTCCCGGATTCAAGGTGAGGTGGTCGATCTGCCCGGTTCGCAAGAGGCCGACCTGCGTGGCGTAGTCGGCGATATACCGGGTCTCGATTCCCTCCACATACGGCTTACCGGCTTGGTAGAAGTCCGGGTTTCGCTTCAGTTTGACGAGCTGGGCGGTGCGGTCGAGCGAAACCAGTATGAAAGGGCCTGAGCCGATGAACGCCTTGGGATTGTTGAAGCTCAGGCCTCCAGCGCCGGCCGGGTCGGCCAGACCTGCTTCCTTGGGCAGAATCCAAGCCTGACTGCCGGCCAGTTGGTTCAGAAACGGCGCAAAGTCCTCCTTCAGATGGATGAGGACCGTGTATTTATCCGGCGTTTCGATCGACCGGATACGCTGGGTTTCCGGCGCGCATTCGCGGCCTGCCGCATAGCGATCCAGACTGAACTTCACGTCTTCCGACGTCAGCTCCCGTCCGTTCACCGGCGGGACGTTGGCGAATTTCACGCCCTGCTTGAGCTTGAAACGGTAGGTCCTGGCGTCTAACGCCTCCCAGCTCTCGGCCAGATACGGCACGATCTTCTGGCTCAAGGGATCGGCGCCGGGCCCGCTGGGATATCCGACGAGACTGTCGAACACATAAGAGAATACGCTCTGCGACTCCGACCTGGCGCACCCGATGCCGGCGGGGTCGAGGGTCCGTGGCGCTGCATTGATCAGGCGCACGATACCGCCTCGCTTGATGGCGGGGTTCTGTGCCGTGGACGGCGCGGCAGTCGGCGTGTTGCCGGCCGGCTGAGCGTTGGAATCAGCAGCAATCAAACCGAGCATCAGGATTGAGCTGGTAGTCATCAAGAGTTTTGAGGCGAACGAGCGACGATGGGTCATAAGTTATATTCTCCGAGTGAGGTGCCTCATAAACACACCGACGAGCTAATGCCGGCCGAAGCTTTCTATGCCATCCAGACAATGTCAAGCAGGCGCGCTTTTGACTTAGACATACAGGCACGCGGCCCATCGATTGGGGCGCACCTCTCGCAGCGGTGGCACGTTCAGCTTGCAATCATCCCTGGCGATCGGGCAACGGGTGTGGAATACGCAGCCGGACGGCGGATTTGCGGCACTGGGGATGACTCCGGGCAGGATGATGCGCTCGCGCTGCGCCTCCACGACCGGGTCCGGCACCGGCACCGCCGAGAGCAATGCCCGCGTGTAGGGATGCAGCGGCTCCGTCGTCAGCGTTTCACGGTCGCCGATTTCCATGAGCCTTCCGAGATACATCACCGCGATGCGGTCCGAGATGTGCCGAACGACCGACAGGTCATGGGCGATGAACAGGTAGGTGAGCTGGAATTGCTCCTGCAAATCCTGCAGAAGGTTGACGATCTGGGCCTGAATCGAGACGTCGAGGGCCGACACGGGCTCGTCGGCCACGATGAAATCGGGCCCCGCTGCCAGGGCTCTTGCGATCCCGATGCGTTGGCGCTGACCGCCGCTGAACTCGTGCGGGTAGCGGCTGGCCATATGCGGGCTCACCCCGCAGGCTCGCAGCAACTCCTCGACCTTCGCGTGAATTTCGTCGGCGTCCTCGGCCAGCCGATGGATTTTCATCGGCTCGGCCACGATGTCGGCCACCTTCATCCGCGGATTGAGGGAGCTATAGGGGTCTTGAAAGATGACTTGGATGCGGCGGCGCAATCGCCGAAGCTCGGGTTTCGGCAGGGTCGTCAATTCGACGCCATCGAACTTGATGCTGCCCGACGTGGGCTGCTCGAGCAGCAGGATGCTGCGCCCGAGCGTGGTCTTGCCCGAGCCGCTTTCGCCGACCAGTCCCATCGTCTCGCCACGGTGGACCACGAAGCTGACATCGTCGACCGCCTTGATCTCGCCGACCTTGCGCCGGAGCAGTCCCGCCGTGATCGGGAAGTATGTCTTGACGTGGTTGACCTGCAGCAGAGGATTTTGCTCGGCGACCGGCGAAGGCTCTTGATGCACCGTCTGCTGCGCGTCCGTCATGCCGAGGCAATCCCGTTTCGACGAGGCGCGCGGTCGGGCAGGTTCGAGACCCAGCAGGCGGCGTCATGGTCATTGCCGACCGAGGCCAGCGGCGGACGCTGCTCAGCGCAGCGCTCGATCGCGAACGGGCAGCGCGGTCGAAAAGCGCAGCCGGGCGGCAGGTGCTCCAAGACGGGGGGCAGACCTTCGATGGCAGAGAGGCGCTCGCCTCTCGGCGCATCCAGCCGGGGGACCGACTCCAGCAGACCCAGGGTGTAGGGATGACTCCGCCGCCGGTAGACGTCGGGCGCCGTTCCGCGCTCCACGATGCGCCCGGCGTACATCACGTTGAGGCGGTCGGCATAGCGTGCCACGACACCCAGGTTATGCGTGATGAGAAGTACAGCCGTACCGGTCTCCTGACTGAGCCGCTTGATCAACTCTAATATTTGCGCCTGAATCGTGACGTCTAAAGCCGTCGTGGGCTCATCCGCCAGGATCAGCCTGGGTTTGCAGCTTAGCGCGATGGCGATCATGACGCGCTGACGCATGCCGCCGCTGAAGTGATGCGGGTAGCTGCTCAGCCGGCGCTCCGCGTCGGAGATGCCGACCATTTCCAGAAGCTCGACGGCCCAGCGCTTGGCGGCGCGCCCGTCCATACCCAGGTGCAGCCTGATCGGCTCCATGATTTGCCGGCCGATCGTCAGCACCGGGTTCAGGGATGTCATCGGCTCCTGGAAGACCATCGCGATGCCCTTGCCTCGGATGGCGCGCATCTTGCTCTTGTCCAGCTTCAGCAGATCGCGGCCCTCGAACCAGACTTCGCCGCCGACGATGCGTCCCGGGGGAGGGATGAGCCGCATGAGCGCCAGCGCCGAGACGCTCTTGCCGCAGCCGCTTTCGCCAACCAGCGCGACGGTCTCACCTTCCGCGACAGAATAGGAAATCCCGTCGACAGCCTTGACGATACCGGCGCGTGTGTTGAACTGAACTTGGAGGTCGCGGACCTCCAGCAAGGGGCTCATCGCAAAATCCTTCGGGAATTGGCGGCCCGGATTCGTGTTTCCCTGTGTCGTGCCCAGACTATAGGGCCCGGCTAGTCGGTCAAGAGAGCGTCATAGGAAAAGGATTTGTCGGCCCATGCCTCCGGGCCGCCCAATCCGTGCTCGATATTCCATCTCGTGACGTCGAACATGCGGCCTGTGAGGCCGGACGCGTCCTGCGTCGCCAGATGCGCCACGAGCGGCACGATATGCTCGGGCACCACGGGGGTGGAGCCGCGCCTCGCGCCGCTCGCCAGACGAGCTCGGTTCTGCTCGTCGAAGCCGGTGGTCCGCGCATGGCCCGGGATGACGATATTGACCGCCACGTTGTGCTCCTGCATCTCGTCGGCGAGATAGAAGCTCATGGTCGTCAGGGCCGCTTTGGACGACATGTAGGGCATCTCGCGGGTGTGCGGACGCAGCGCCGTATAGGCGCAGCCCTGGGACTGAATCAGGACGCCGCTGCTCACCGTATTGATGACGCTGCCGCGCTTCTTCTCGATCATCGGCCGTATGAAGCGCCGGATTACCTTCAAAGTGCCGAACAGATTGACGCCGAACGACTTCTGCCAGTCGGAATCCTTGGTCTCCAGGGTCGTCACGCGGCCGGTCGGCGGAAACAGGTCGCGCTGGCGCATCGCCGCGTTGTTGATCAGCACGTCCACGGTGCCGAAGCGATCCAGGGTCGAGCGATAGGCGGCGTCGATCTGCGCGTCGTCGGTCACGTCCATGGTGACGGTCATGAGCTTCGGGGCGTGAGCCTTGTCGAAGTCCGGCACGCCGTCCCACGACCTGTCGGTCGCCACCACCTTCGCGCCACGCGCCAGAAAACCCTCGACATAGGCCCGTCCCATGCCGCGCGCCGCGCCTGTGACGACGACGATACGATCCTTCAGATCAGACTCCATGACTCGCGAATCTCCCGCTTTTTGACCGCGGCTCTCTGCGTGCCGCGGCGCCCACGTGTTTATCTATCGTGTTGTGGTCGCGGCGCCGTCAAACGCCCGCCTGATTGACCCCGGGGATCACCCTGCGCTGCTCTTCGGTCGCTTCGATCCAGGATGCCTCGGCAGGAAGCAGCGCCGCGGCGGCGCGGACCTGGTAGGCGTCCGGATCGTGCGCCACGGGCGCCGGCTCGTTGCCGTCGCGGAAGGCCGTGCAGGCCCGCAGCAGACGGCGGCGCACCCGCGCGATTCCGACATCGCCGGTCACCAGGTGCTCGTCGCTGCGGTCCGAGATGCGCCCCATGCTCTCCTGCAAGGACGCATCTTGGGCCCAGAATTCGCGGATGCCGGAGTAGTGCGTCGTCTCCTGCAGCTCGCGATCGAGGAAGAAGTCGTTCTCCAGGCTCGCCTTCGGTATCCAGGCGCCGAAAGGCGCATCGGTCTTGGGACGGAAGTTCTCATCGCCCACGTATCCCGCGCCGGTGCCCTGGCGCAGCCTGGAAATGAGTTTCTCCGGCAGCGGATCGAGCGGATGGAAGGTGACGCTGAACAGCAGGGTGGAATAATCGTCGATCGGCACCCAGCAGCGCGCGTGCCGCGTCGGATTCTCACCGTAGGGCCCGGTCATCACCCAATGGGGAAACATGTACTGGGTCAACCGCCAATAGCGCTGGTTCTCGCTCGCGACGCGGCCCGCGCCGATCAGGACGCCGTAAGGCATGTCCTGCGCCGTCATGCGCGGGTGCGTGTCGGCCAGGCGGATCGTGTCGACGGTTGGCCGTCCGCTGCTGCTGGGATCGCGGTCGAGCCGCCGGTGGGCGAAGCCCACATGGCTCTGATCGATGTCGCCTTCGAGCGTCTGCAGCCAGTTGCTCTGCTGCACCCGCTTGGCCTGGAAGAGATGGTTGGCGGGAAGGCCGATCCATTCCAGATTCGAGAGCGGGGGCGCCGGGTTTTCCGTGCCCATGTAGATCCAGATGGCGCCGCCTTGCTCGCGCGCCTGGTAAGCCTTGTGGCGGATCTTGTCCTTGATGCGGCCGTCGGGCTCGTTCGGCATGTCCAGGCAGCGGCCGGTGACGTCGAATTTCCAGCCGTGATAGGCGCAACGCACGCCGCCTTCCTCGTTGCGGCCGTAAAACAGCGACGCCTTGCGGTGAGGACATTGTTCGGCGAGGAAGCCGATCCGCCCGTCCGAGTCGCGGAAGGCGATCAGGCTTTCGCCCAGAACGCGGACGCGGAGCTGCGGGCAGTCGGGCTGCGGCAGCTCCGAGGAGAGCAGCACGGGATGCCAGTACTGCCGCAGAAACGAGCCCATGGCCGTTCCCGGGCCGACTCGGGTCAGTAACTCATTGTCCTCTTTGCTCAGCACGCCGATGCTCCCGACAGCTGCGTCAGTCTCCAAGGTCCAGTACGGCTTTTGCAAAACAGGGTCAAGACGGGTAGTGTCCTAATTTGGTTGCAGTGGAAAGACGTACCGCTTCATCGCCGCAAGCAATCTCTTGCTTAAACGCCCGCTTGAATATTCCCCTCCTTTTATCCAAGCCGCAGTTAACAAGGCCCCCGGCCTCATAGGGATGAGCATGTCGTGAGGGGCCAAATACCAAGTCGTGCCTTGCGGGAAGGCAATCCAGATATCGCGATTAATGTATTTTTTATTGATGGTCCATCTCCCCTTAAGTTGAACCATTTTTAGATCCCAAGGCTTTTCCCGATACAGAATCAGGTCAATCCCCTCATCTACTACGGGCAAGTATGAGACATATCCCTGTTCGAACGCCACGTTAATGAGATTGAGGCGGTTCATCATCTCAGTAGATCGATGGTTTTTCCTTTTCACTGACCTCATCCCCGGTTTTCCGCGACGATAGCCCGCGGATGGCCGCAAACTTACCATAGATTATTGTTGTGCCTGAATGCGATAAAGAGCCGGCGCATTCACCGATTGCGCGACGATAAACAGAGACCCACAGGATAGCGATGACCGCCCAGCCATACATGGATACATTCGGCAGCAAGAGCCCGCACTTACAATCGCTGAAAAAAGCCGCGGTCTATTCGCCGATCCTCCTGCTGCTGGCGGCAATGACCGTGTTGCCGCTGGCGATCTTGTTTTTGACCAGCCTGCTTCCCGAAGGCGCCCATCCGCTCGAAATCACCGAGCTGACGCTGCAGCATTACGCGGACGTGTTCGGCTCGCCCACCACATACCGGCTTCTGGGCAATACCTTCATTTTCGCCGGGCTGTCTCTGGTCTCGGCCATGACGCTTGCGCTGATGATGGCATGGCTCGTGGAACGGTCCGATATGCCGCTGAAAAACTACGCGTATATCGCGATACTTCTGCCTATGGCGATGCCGGGTTTTATCACGGCGATCGGTTGGACCTACCTGCTCAATCCGAGCAACGGCATCATCAATGTTCTTACGCGCGACTTGTTGGGCCTCGATTCGGGGTACGGGCCGTTCAACATTTACTCGCTCGGTGGCATGGTCATGATCGCGGGATTGGCTCTTACGCCGACCATGTTCATCATGCTGTCGGCGTTGATGCGCAACGTCGATCCGAGCCTGGAAGATTCCGCCTATGCCTCGGGCGCCAGCAGCGCCGCCGTGATGGGGCGCATCGTCATCCCGCTGCTGCGGCCGGGGCTGCTCTCGGTTTTTATCTATTTCGCCGTCACCGCGATCGAGATGCTGGAAATTCCCCTGCTTCTCGGCGTCAACGCGAAGTTCAATGTGCTGAGCGTGACGGTGTTCAGCAAAACCACCGGCGGGGATACCGCCCTGCCGAGCTACGGACTGTCGAGCACCTATGCGATTATCGGACTGGTCATCGGTCTTTTCCTGCTGTTGCTCTATTTCCGCTTGATGAGGCAGGCGGACAAGTTTGCCATCATCACCGGAAAGGGCTACCGCTCGAAGCAATATAAGCTGGGCAAGCTCAAATACGCGGCCTACGGCTTTTTCGCCCTGTTTGTTCTGCTGAAGCTCGTTCTCCCGCTGGCGCTCCTGCTCTGGTCGAGTCTGCTTCCCTATTTTCAGAATCCGTCCATCGAGGCACTGGCGAGCCTCACGTTCGCCAATTACGCGAAGCTCTTCACCATGGATCGGTTTGTGCAGGCGGTCATCAACACGCTCATCATGATGGCCGTGACCTCGTTGGCCTGCATGGGACTGGCTGCCGTCGTTTCGTGGATGGTCGTGCGCGGTCGCGGCGCGATGGCGCGCGCCATCGACGTGCTGGCGTTCTTGCCGCATCTTCTTCCCGGCCTGGTGATCGCGCTTGCCCTCCTTCTGACCAGCATCGGCACGCCGCTATACGGCACGCTGTCGGTGCTGATTATCGGCAATGTCGTCCGTTATCTGCCGTTCGGCGTGCGCATGATGACGTCGGTCATGTACCAAGTGGCGGCGGAACTGGAGGACGCGGCATACGCCAGCGGCGCCTCGCGCATCGCCACATTTCGCAGAATCGTGCTGCCCCTCGTCATGCCGTCTTTCGTCAATGGCATCGTCTGGGTCGGCTCGCACACCATGAAGGATATGACTCTACCGCTGTTCCTTGTCTCGACGTCGAACATCGTGATCGGCGGATTGCTCTGGGAGACGTGGAGCCGAGGAGCAGGGGAGGTCACCGCGGCGATTTCCGTCCTACTGGTGGCTGTGCTGCTATGCGTCATTACGCCGATTCAGATGCTGCTGGGCCGGAGAATAAAGGCCGACACGCAGACTCTGCCGCAGATCCGTATCGGCGGCTGATCGGACCGCACCGCGGGCTTAGGCCAGCGTCTCGGCGATCGTCTCGTTGAACAGCTTCACCGCCGCGCCGGGGCCGTCCGGGTGATTCCACACCGCCGACACCACCGCGAGGAAATCGGCGCCGGCCTCGACCAGCGGCGCGCAGTTGCCGGGCGTGATGCCGCCGATGGCGACGCAGGGCACCGTCATGACTTGCGACCACCATTCGAGGATATCCGGCGTCGGATGGCCGATGGCGTCCTTGGTGCCGGTCGGAAAGAACGCGCCGAAGGCGACGTAATCGGCGCCCGCCTCGGCGGCTTCGATGGCGAGATGGCGCGAATCGTGTGCCGTGACGCCGACGATGCGGTCAGGCCCGAGCAGGCGGCGCGCCTCGTCATAGCGCGCGTCCTGCTGGCCGACATGGACTCCGTCGGCGCCGGTCGCGAGGGCGAGGTCGGGCCGGTCGTTGAGAATGAAGGCGACGCCGCGGTCCTGGACCACCGGACGCAGCAGGTCGGCGGCGCGCTTGATCGCGTCGTCGGCCGCGTTCTTCAGGCGCAATTGCACGCAGGCGACGTCGCCGCCGTCGAGCGCCTGGGCCAGGCTATCGCGGAAGGTCGGCGGATCGAACGCCGGGGGCGTAATGAGATAGAGCCGGCATTGCGCCGGCTCTTCCTGTCGTTTAGGCATCGTGTGGTGGGAGGCCTGGCGGCACGCGCGATGCGGCCGGGCGTTCCGCTTACTCCTTGCCCTGGTAGATCTTGACGATCTTGTCGAGCAGGTCGAGCGCGTCCTGGCGCGACCGCTGGAAGCTGTTGCGGCCGATGATGGAGCCCGTGCCGCCGCCGTCGCGGATGGCGCGCGCCTCGTTCAGCACGCCTTCCGTGTCCTTGGCCTCGCCGCCGGAGAACACCACCAGGCGGCGGCCGTTGAAGCAGGATTTCACCACGTGGGCGACGCGCTCGGCGAGCGTGCCGCGCGGAATCTTGCGGTCCTCATAGACCTTCTTGGCGGCGCCGAGCTCGAGCTTGTCGGTCGGCAGCTTGACCTTGATGATATGGGCGCCGAGCAGGGCCGCCATATGCGCGCCATAGGCGATGATGTCGATCGCCGTCTCGCCGTCCTTGGACAGTTCGCCGCCGCGCGGATAGGACCACACCACCACGGCTAGGCCTGCCGATTTCGCCTCCTCGATAGTCTCGCGGCAGAACTCGAACATCTCGTAAGCCATGTCGGAGCCAGGATAGATGGTCAGGCCGACGGCGGAGCAGCCGAGCCGCAGCGCGTCGCCGACCGAGCCGGTGATCGCCTGGGTCGCGCCTTCCTTGGCGCGCGACAGCGAGTTGGCGCTGTTGATCTTCAGGATGGTCGGAACCGAGCCGGCGAACGTGTCGGCGCCCGCCTCGATCATGCCGAGCGGCGCCGCATAGGCCGACAGGCCGGCGTCGATGGCGAGCTGGAAATGATAGTGCGGGTCGTAGCCGTCCGGATTGGGGGCGAAACTGCGTGCCGGGCCGTGCTCGAAGCCCTGATCGACCGGCAGGATGACCAGCTTGCCGGTGCCGCCCAGCCTGCCGTTCATCAGGATGCGGACGAGATTGGCCTTGGTCCCTGGACAGTCGCTTTCGTAATTGTCGAGGATCTTTTTGACGCGCTGGGACACCTTCATGGCTCGCGGGCTCCATATTATATGTGGCGGATTGGCGTGATGCTGACGTTCTGATTAGCCCAGGCGGCGGCGATTTGCAATCGAGCCCGGGCATCCCGTCGCAACCTCCGTATCGTAAAACCTCCATGATTCGCGATGTTAAGCGGAACGGTGCAAGACTTATGAGGTTACGGGCATGGATCGATCGGTGGGCCGCGATAGGCGCTCGTCAGTCCCGCATAAGCCATGCAATAACCGCGCCGCGCGGATCTTTGCTGTGGCGTAGGTCTAGCGCGCCGCGCGCGCCATTGTCGATTCGCGCCGCCGCTCCGGCCGCGATCGCCGCGAGCTTGCGCCGGAGCGCCGGTGTGCCGCGGATGACAATGGCGCCGCAGCCGCTGCGTAGAGCCGCGACGGCCAACGCGCCATTGAACCCGCAGTCGAGCACCGCTTCGAATGTGGCGCGAGGATGATCGGCGCGCGCGGCTTCGATGACGGCCGTGAACCAGCCGATCCCGCTGGACCCCGCGGCGCCCTCGGCGCTGTAGAGCACAATGGGCAGGCCGCGCGCTTCGGCCGCGGCCAACGCGCCGCGCGCATGCTCCAAACTGTGAATGATAACAGCGCGTGGTGTCATATCGCCCGGCTCCTCTCGCGCGACAATGCCAAAACGGCGCGGCCGTTGCGAGCATTGTGACACAGGCGCTTGTCGATCGGCCCGGGCGCGCTCGTCCACAGCATCGGGATAACTTCGCGCGCGGTTTTATTGACGGCCCGCGAAGCAGGGGCGTATCTTGGCGCCAATCTTCGGAGCCCTATTGATGTCGACGAATTTCATGGACCCCGTCATCGCCGCACAAGTTCGTTTAGAGCAAGCCGTCAATCGTCTCGAAGAGGCGCTCGCCGCCGGCGGTAAGGATGGCCAGCCAGGACAAAACGTGAAACTGACGGCGGTTAGCGCCGAGTTGGAGCGTGTCCGTGCGGAAAACGCGGCGCTGCTGGCCGTGAAGAAGACGGCGACCGAACGGCTCGATGCGGCGATCGGTCAGATCAAGGGTCTGATCGAAGGTTAAGTCACCGGCTGTCGCGCGGCCACAGCGGAAACGAGGCGAGGAACTCATGGGCCAGGTTGCCATCACGATCAATGGCCGCAGTTACGACATCGCCTGCGATGACGGGCAGGAAGAGCATCTGGCCCGTCTCGGACTGTACCTCGATCAAAAGGTCGCGGAACTGGTCGCCAACGTCGGTCAGGTCGGCGATGCCCGCCTCATGGTCATGGCGAGTCTGCTGATCGCCGACGAACTCGCCGACGCCTACGACGAATTGGCCGAGGCAAGGGAGGCGCAGCAGGCTCATACCGCGCGCGCCGATGCGGATGGCGAAGACGATCCGGAGCGGGACGGTGCCGTTCAGCAATCGCTCGAGCGGCTCGCGCGGCGCATCGAGGGTGTTGCCGCGCGTCTCGAAGGTGCTTAGAGTCGCCCGTAGGACGGGCGCTGCCCGGTGCGTTAGGTCGCCAACATCCCTGGGGCCAATACTCACCTCTAGGGAGCTGTCCCTGACGAAACCGTGGTTTCGTTATATGGCACCCACCTGCGTATGCAGGCCGCAGAGGATAGGCACATCCGACGGCCTGGGCGGCCCCGTCCGCATTATCTCGCGACACGACCAGGTTGGGCGCCGTTCGGCATCCAATTCACGGCACCTCCGGAAACAACCCTCTTTCATCGGGCGCATCTCCATGTACGAGGTAGCGGACAAGCAGCGCTTGAGGGCCGCGGCCCGAAAGCTCCGCGCCACGGCCCAATCGGCCGATTCCGAGAGCCAGGCCGCGGAACAGGTGGCCATGCATTTCATGGCGACGTTTTTCATGCATGTCGCACCCGGGTCCGGCACCGTGGTGGCGGGTTACTGGCCGCTTGGCAGTGAAATGGATGTGCGGCCGCTCATGCTGCGCCTGGCGGCGGCGGGCGTCGAGATGGCTCTCCCGGTAACGCGCGCGGGCGACATGCCGCTGGAATTCCGCCGCTGGCGGCCGGGCGATGTCCTGGAGCCAGGGGCGCACGGCGTATCGCAGCCGAAAGCCGATGCGCCTGTGGTGGTACCTGCTGTTCTGCTGGTGCCGCTGCTGGCCTTCGACGCGGCCGGCTGGCGCCTCGGTTATGGTGCTGGCTACTACGACCGCACCCTTGCCGGGCTGCGCGGTCGATTGCTCGACGCACGGCCGCTGGCGATCGGCATTGCCTATGCCGCCCAGGAACTGCCGGAACTGCCGCGCCATGCCGGCGACCAACGGCTCGATGGCGTCGTGACGGAACGGTCTGCCCGGCGGTTTGCATAGCCGCGTGAGCCAGAGCCAGAGCCAGAGCCAGAGCCAGAGCCAGAGCCAGAGCCAGAGCCAGAGCACAAGAAACGGCAACCAGTGAAGGAACGGCATGCGGCTTTTGTATTGCGGCGATGTGATGGGGGAGGCGGGACGTCAGGCGGTGGCGGATTACGTGCCGGATTTGCGCCGGCGTCTCGGCTTGGATTTCGTCATCGTCAATGGCGAGAACGCCGCCGGCGGTTTCGGCATCACCGAAAAGATCTGCCGTTCCTTCTTCGAGTGGGGCGTCGATGTGGTCACCACCGGCAATCATGCCTGGGACCAGCGTGAAGTCCTGACTTACATCAACCGCGAGCCGCGCCTGCTGCGGCCCTACAACTATCCCAAGGGCACGCCGGGCAGCGGCGCGGGGCTCTATCAGACGGCGGACGGCCGCTCCGTTCTCGTCATTCAGGTCATGACCCGGCTGTTCATGGATGCGCTCGACGACCCTTTTGCCGGCCTGCAGGAAGCGCTGGCCTCCCACAAGCTGATCAGCACGGTGGACGCCATCGTGGTGGACGTGCACGGCGAGGCGACGAGCGAGAAAGGCGCGCTCGCCTATATGGTCGACGGCCGCGCCTCCATGGTGGTCGGCTCCCATTCCCATGTGCCGACGGCGGATACGCGCATCCTGCCCGGCGGGACCGCGTTCCAGACCGATGCCGGCATGTGCGGCGATTACGACTCGATCATCGGCATGGAGAAAGAGATCGCCCTCGCCCGCTTCGTCACCAAGATGCGCACGGAGCGTCTGGAGCCCGCCAACGGGGAGGGTACTCTGTGCGCCCTGTTCGTCGAGACCGACGACGCCACCGGCTTGGCCAAGCGGGCATCGCCCGTGCGCTTGGGCGGAGCGCTGGCAGAGGCTATGCCCGACTAGATGCGTGCAACCCATGCCGCTTGCGGGCCACAGCCCGAAATGAGTTCGGCGGGACGGAACCTCCGTCCAAATTTCGCCATATTGCTCGCGTAGCGAGGGCTGCAAAGCCGCTGGTTTTCCTACAAGATATGGTATAAAGACCGCATTTGTTCTCAGCCCCTTGCAATCAAAGCCGGAAATAGACTTGGGCCATGGCTGGTCATTCCCAATTTAAGAACATCATGCACCGCAAAGGCGCTCAGGACGCCAAGCGGGCCAAGGTCTTTACCAAGATCATTCGCGAGCTCACGGTCGCGGCGCGGGGCAATCCCGACCCGAACGCCAACCCGCGGCTGCGCGCGGCGATCACCGCGGCGCGCGAGCAGAACATGCCCAAGGACACCATGGAGCGCGCCATCAAGCGCGGCGCCGGTGGCGAGGACACGACGAACTACGAGGAGATCCGCTACGAGGGCTACGGCCCGGGCGGCGTGGCGATCATCATCGAGGCGTTGACCGACAACCGCAACCGCACCGCCGGCGAAGTCCGCACCGCGTTCGGCAAGCATGGCGGCGCGCTCGGCGAAACCAACAGCGTGAGCTTCATGTTCGAGAAGCTCGGCAGCATCAGCTATGCGGCGAAGGCGGCGAGTGCCGACGGAATCTTCGAGGTGGCGCTCGAAGCCGGCGCGCGCGACGTGGAGTCCAACGCCGAAACCCACGAAGTGACCTGCGCGCCGGAGGATTTCGCCGCGCTCGGCGAAGCGCTGGAGAAGAAATTCGGCGCTCCCGCGCACGCCGCGCTGGTGTGGCGGCCGCAGACCACCGTGCCGGTCGACGAGGAGGTCGCGCAGTCGGTGCTCAGGCTGATCGACGTGTTGGACGACAACGACGACGTGCGCGCGGTGTTCGCGAACTTCGAAGTGTCCGACGACGTGATGCGCCGTCTGAGCGCGTGAGATCGCGCGCTGCTGCGCGGCATCGAAAGCTTATCGGTCTCTCTGGGGCCACTTCGCCCATTCTGGGCGGACCCGGGGAAGAGAGGCCATTGAGGCACGCGGTATGAAACTTCTCGGGCTCGATCCGGGCCTGCGGGTGACCGGCTGGGGCGTCATCGAGGTCATCGACAATCGCCTGCGCCACGTGGCGGATGGCGCGGTCGAAAGCGATGCCGGCGATCCGCTCGCCGTGCGCTTGGCCGCGCTCTACGACGGCGTTGCCGCGATTATCGCGCGATACGCGCCCGACGCGGCCGCCGTCGAGGAGACCTTCGTCAACCGCAATGCGGCCTCGACCCTCAAGCTCGGGCAGGCCCGCGGCGTCGTGCTGCTGGCGCCGGCGCGCGCCGGCCTGCCGGTCGCCGAATACGCCACCAACCTGGTGAAGAAATCCGTCGTCGGCTCCGGACACGCCGCCAAGATGCAAATCGCCATGATGGTCCGCACATTGCTGCCTGGCGCCAAGCTGGAAACCGCCGATGCCGCCGACGCGCTCGCGGTCGCCATTTGCCACGCCCACCATGCGGCTTCGGCGCAGCGCTTCGTCGCGGCGGCGGGACTGCGGCTCGCGGGGGCGCGGCGATGATCGCCAAGCTCTCCGGCACCGTCGATTCGATCCGCGACGGATTCGCCGTCATCGACGTGAACGGCGTCGGCTATCTGGTGTTCTGCTCGTCGCGCACCCTCGGCCTGCTGCCGGCGCGCGGCCAGCCTGTCAGCCTGCAGATCGAAACCCATGTGCGCGAGGATCACATCCATCTCTACGGCTTCGGCGGCGACGCCGAGCGCGATTGGTTCAAGATCCTGACCACCGTGCAGGGCGTCGGCGCCAAGGTGGCGCTGTCGATTCTCGGCACGCTGGCGCCGCTCGAGCTCGCCCAGGCGATCGTCGCCGGCGATCGCGCCACCGTGTCGCGCGCCGAGGGCGTCGGCCCCAAGCTCGCCCAGCGCATCGTCACCGAGCTCAAGGACAAGGCCGGGCTGGTCGGGCTGCAGGCCGGCGCGCAATCGCAGGCTCCCGTCGGTGCCGCGAACGGCGCCGCCATGGACGGCGAACTGGCCGACGCGGTCTCCGCGCTGGTCAATCTCGGTTATCGTCGCGTCGAAGCGTTCGGCGCGGTGAGCGCCGCGGCGCGCAAGCTCGGTGCCCATGCGGCTGTCGGCGATTTGATTCGCGCCGGGCTGAAAGAACTGGGCACGCCGGCATGAGGGAGTTGCCATGAATCCGGCGAGCGGCAAGACGGCGAGCGACGCCATGCGCCTGGTGACACCCGGCGCCGCGCCCGAGGACGGGCTCGAGGTGGCGTTGCGCCCGCAATCGCTCGACGATTTCATCGGTCAGGCCCAGTTGCGCGACAATCTGCGGGTGTTCATCGCCTCGGCGCGCAACCGCGGCGAAGCGATGGACCATGTGCTGCTGTCCGGCCCGCCGGGCCTCGGCAAGACGACGCTGGCGCGCATCATCTCGCGCGAGCTCGGCGTCGGATTCCATGCCACCTCCGGACCGATCATCGTCAAGGCCGGCGATCTCGCCGCGGTGCTGACCAACCTGCAGCCGCGCGACGTGCTGTTCATCGACGAAATTCACCGCCTGCAGCCGGCGGTCGAAGAAATTCTTTACCCGGCCATGGAAGACTTCCAACTCGACCTGATGATCGGCGAGGGGCCGGCGGCGCGTTCGGTGCGCATCGACCTGCCGCCCTTCACCCTGATCGGCGCCACCACGCGAACCGGCCTATTGACGACACCCTTGCGCGACCGTTTCGGTATTCCTTGCCGATTGAATTTCTACGAACCAGCGGAGCTCGAGGCCATCGTGCGTCGGGGCGCGCGGCTGCTCGGCTGCCCGATGACCGAGGACGGCGCCCGCGAAGTGGCCCGCCGGGCGCGCGGCACCCCGCGCGTGGCGGCCCGCCTGCTGCGCCGGGTGCGGGATTTCACCACGGTGGCCGGCAGCGGCGCGATCGACGCGGCCTCCGCCGATGCGGCGCTTCTGCGCCTGGAGGTCGATGCGGCCGGGCTCGATGCCATGGACCGGCGTTATCTGCTGTGCCTGGCCGACCACTATGGCGGCGGGCCGGTGGGAGTGGAAACCTTGGCTGCGGCGTTATCGGAGCAGCGCGACGCGCTGGAAGAGGTGATCGAGCCCTTCCTGATGCAGCAGGGATTCGTCATGCGCACGCCGCGCGGGCGCATGCTGGCGGACAACGGCTGGCGCCATCTGCGGCGCGAGCCGCCGCGCAACCCGGCGCGCCAGATGGATTTGCTGGGCGAGACGGAAGGCCCCCAGACTAAAGGACAGGCGGATGACTAGCGCGCCGTCCCGCTTCACGCCCGATGGGGTTCACATCGCCGTGTTCCGCGTGTATTACGAGGACACGGATACGGGCGGAATCGTCTATTACGCCAACTATCTCAAGTTCGCCGAGCGGGCGCGCACCGAAGTGCTGCGCGACCTCGGCATCGCGCAGCGCGCACTGATGGAATCGGACGGATTGGCATTCGCCGTGCGCCGCTGCGAGATCGACTATCTCGCGCCGGCCCGGCTCGACGACGAGCTGGAGGTGCGCACGACCCTGCGCGCGCTCGGCAACGCCAGCCTCGACCTCGACCAGGCGATTCACCGGCGCGATCCGGACGGCGGCGAGACCCGCGAGTTGACCCGCCTGGTGGTGCGTCTCGCCGTCATCAATCGCGATGGCCGGCCGACGCGCCTGCCGTCGAAGATCGCGGAATTGCTGCGGCCGTTGGCGGTCAAGCCAGGCGGCGCGGCCCCTGTTCAACCGAGTGCCCCAACCGTGGCGGACGCCTCCGCCATCGCCAACAAAAAGAGAGCGTAATCGAATGGATCCCACAACGCTTCCACCTGCCATCGATGCCGTTACGCTAGGCGGCTCGGCGGCCGTCAATATGTCGGTCTGGCACCTGTTCCTGCAGGCCGATTGGATCGTCAAACTCGTCATGGTCGGCTTGCTCGGCGCGTCCTTCTGGACTTGGGCGATTATCTTCGAAAAGGCCCGCCGTCTGCGCAAGCTCGAGGTGGAGGCCGACGAATTCGAGGACACCTTCTGGTCCGGCGGTTCGCTCGAGGATCTCTATGACCGCATCGGCAACCGTCCTGACGGACCGATGGAAGGCCTGTTCGCCGCGGCCATGCGGGAATGGCGGCGCTCCACGGCCAAGGGCTTGACCGCCACCGAGTCGATGCGCATGTCGCTACAGCAGCGTATCGAGCGGGTGATGAACACGACCCTGGCGCGTGAAATGGACGGACTCGAGAAGCGGATGATTTTCCTGGCCTCGGTCGGTTCGACGGCGCCATTCGTCGGCCTGTTCGGGACCGTCTGGGGCATCATGAACAGCTTCCAGGCCATTGCCGCTTCGAAGAACACCTCGCTCGCGGTGGTGGCGCCCGGCATTGCCGAGGCCTTGTTCGCGACCGCGATCGGACTGGTCGCCGCCATTCCGGCGGTGATCGCTTATAACAAGCTGTCTGGCGATCTCAACCGCTATGCCGGTCGGCTTGAAGCCTTCATCAACGATTTCACCGCGATCCTGTCGCGTCAATTGCAGGAGAAGGGTTAGCGATGGGCTTTACCGCACCCACGGGGGCGGCCGCCCGCTCGAGACGCGGCCGGGGCCGCACGCCGATTGCCGAGATCAACGTCACGCCCATGGTGGACGTGATGCTGGTGCTGCTCATCGTTTTCATGGTGACGGCGCCGCTGTTGACCGTCGGCGTCCCGGTCGATCTGCCGAAAACGGATGCCTCTGTCATTTCGGGCCAGGACGAGCCTTTGGTGGTCAGCGTCAACAGCGCCGGCAGCGTATTCCTTCAGGAAACCGAGATCGCTTTGGGCGATCTGGCACCCCGGCTTCAGGCGATCACCCGGAACAAGCCGGACACTCGTATCTTCGTGCGCGGCGACAAGGCGGTGAACTACGGGCGCGTGATCGAGGTCATGGGCAATCTCAACTCGGCCGGCTTCAGCCGAGTCGCGTTGATCACCGAACTGCCGCAGGGCGGCACGGGAACCTCCGGTGGAACCCGGGCCAAGCCCACGCAACCGAGTGGTCGGGGCGGGCGTTAGTATGGACATGCAGCGCGGCTGGATCTATTCGGCGATTTTACACGTGGGAGTGGCCCTTCTGCTAATCTTCGGGCTGCCTCACTTCATGGACGACAAGCTCATCGCCGATCAGACCATGATCGTCGAAATGGTCCAGATCGCCGAGAAGACCAATCCGCCGCCGTCCAAGGAACCGCGCGAAGAGCCGCCCAAGCCAGTGCCCCCCAAGCCGGTCGAAAACAAGCCGCCACCACCCCAGGCGCGGCCGATTCCGCCGCCGCCGCCCGTGCCCGAACCGCCCAAGCCGCAGGTCGCCGAGACGCCGCCCGAGCCTCTGCCCAAGCCGCCGGAGCCGAAACCGCCGGAGGTCAAGCCGGAGCCGAAGCCCGAGGTGAAGAAGGAGCCGCCGCCGCCCAAGGAGACGGCCACTCCGCCGCCGCCACAGATCGCCAAGGCGCCGCCGCCGAAGAAGCCGCCGCCCAGGCGTGACGACTTCCTCAACCAAGTCCTCAAGGACGTGGCGCCGACGCCGCGCGCCAGCGAGAAGACGGAAGCCAAAGTGCCGCCGCAGAAGGATACGGCGCCGCCGCGGCCGCCCGCGCCGCCGTCGCTCGATCAGCAGGTCTCCATCAGCGAGATCGACGCCGTCAAACGTCAGATCGAGGCGTGCTGGAGCATGCCGGCCGGCGCGCGCGACGCGCGGGATCTCGTCGTCACCATCCGCGCCACCGTCGCGCCCGACGGCCGGGTCATCAGCGCGCGCATCGATGACATGTCGCGCATGGGCGATCCCTTTTATCGCGCCGCCGCCGAGAGCGCTCAGCGCGCCGTGCTCAACCCCCGCTGTCAGCCACTCAAGCTGCCGCCGCACAAATATGACCAATGGAAAGATCTGCGGCTCGACTTCAACCCCAAAGACATGATCGGATAACAATGTCTGCAAAAACCCTCGCCTCTACGGGCGCTGCGCTGCGGCGCTTGGTCGATTGCCTTCATCGCATCCAATTCGTCGCGCTCCTCGCAACGCTGGTCGCGCTGGCCGCGGGGCCGGCGCACGCCGAACTGCGGATCGTGCTGGATAAATCGAATCCTGAGCCGCTGCCGATCGCCATCACCAGCTTCCTCGGCACCAATCCGCGCGAGAACCAGATCGGCCAGGACGTGACCAAGGTCATCTCCGACGATCTGCAGCGCTCCGGCCTGTTCCGGCCGCTCGATCCGCGCTCCTTCGTGCAGACCGCCGACTCGCTGCGCGTGCAGCCGCGCTTCGGCGATTGGCGGGTGATCGGCGCCCAGGGCCTGGTCAGCGGCTCGGCGCAGCTCCAGCCGGATGGCCGGCTCCGCCTGGAATTCCGCCTGTGGGACGTTTTTGCCGAGCAGCAGATGGTCGGACTCGCCTATTTCACCGAGCCCGGCAACTGGCGGCGGGTCGCTCATATCATCGCCGACGCGATCTACAAGCGGATCACCGGCGAGGATGGCTATTTCGATACCCGCATCGTCTATGTCTCCGAGACCGGGCCGCGCACGCGCCGGGTCAAGCGTCTCGCCATCATGGACCAGGATGGCGCCAACCACCGCTATCTGACCGATGGCCGCAACCTGGTGCTCACGCCGCGCTTCTCGCCGACCGCCCAGGAAATCACCTATCTCTCCTATCAGA